>QMVQ01000044.1 GCA_003661185.1 Candidatus Alkanophagales archaeon
AAGTGTCGAACGTGCGGGTTAGAAGCGCATAGGGACGCGATAGGCGCGCAAAATATAAGGCTCGTCCACGAGGGGCGTGGAGGGGTCGATAACCGGGTGGTGGCGCCGCACCCGCTGCTCCTATCCGTAAGAGCAGGAACCCAACTCCTTTAGGGGTTGGAGGACGTCAGTTATTTTTATCCTTTATCTTATAGCGTTGTTCGAACGCAAAAAATTATAAGTTGGGATTTGAAAAGGCAAATGAACTATGAAACGCTCAAGCGGCTTAAGGGAGAAACGAAAGAAAGAAAAAAGAGAGCGGCTGATTCGGCTTTTCATCGTCGCCATGACGCTGTTCATCGTGCTACTTTTCGTGCTTTCTGCGATTTTCGTGCTGGTGCGTGGAGCTCGTGCCGAGGACGCTGTTTCAGAAGTCAAGGAGTGGGTAGGCGGCGCCCCGACGCCTGTGCCACAACTCACAGTCGAGAGCTACGCTCTTGACCCCGAAATTCTGTTCCCCAGCGACTTCGGCGTCTTGACTGTGACGCTTAGGAACTCTCAGGAGAAGCCTATTGACGACTGGAAAAGGAGCCTCGACATAAAAGGCACTGGCGGGGCTGAGGGTAGCACGGAGACTACATTCACGCTGGACGCTTACGTCAAGGAGGCGTATTTGGTAGAGCGTGACGTGGAAGTATTCAACAGTCACGGCAACGCCGGTGTTGTCGGTCCCGACAAATCACTCAGTCTAAACTTTAAAATACAAGCGCCGGACGCCCCCGGCATTTACATGGTGAAGTTCGTCGCCAACGTCGAGGACACGCACGGTAATGCCGCTAAAGCCGTCCGCTACTGGATTCCCGTCGTCGTTTGCAGCCCTGATATTGAAATCATCCTGCTGAACGAATTTATCCAAGAAGGTGAGTTTTTGGAGGTGCTGGTGGCGAACTGCGGCGTCTCTGAGGTTCAAAGCGTGCTTCTAAGCGTCTCAGTCGATAATGTGCAGCTTGAAGCCTCAAAAGCCTTCCTCGGGAACATCGAGGCTGGAGGGTCGGAAGTAGCAAGGTTCAAAGTGCGGAAAGTCATCGCTGGCGGAAGCTGCGACGCTGAGTTCCACGTAACCTTCAGGAATGGCGCGAACACGCACAAGAAAGATTTCAGTTTGGAGCTGAGCGCCGTAAAGGGCGAAGAAAAGATGGTAGAGTGCAAAACGATGGAAATAAACAGCGGTATGGGCTGCGACAAAGCGAGTGCCGACGGCATCCTCAAAAGTGCGCTTAACGCCCTTTTACGGCTGTTTGGCGTTGAAACGGGATTTTCCGAGGCAAACCCTAACGCCGCAGAGGTGAAAGTATGAAAATAACTATGGCGCACGGCGCTGGCGGGGAAGCCATGCAACGCCTCATAAAAAACGTTATTTTGAAGCATCTAAGTTTTAACCCAAAAATTTCCGTAGAGGTCGCTTTAGAGGACTTAGACGACTCCGCCGTCGTCGAAGACATCGTATTTACGACCGACGCTCATACGGTGAAGCCGCTGTTCTTCCCCGGCGGCGACATCGGCGTCCTCTCGGTGAGCGGCACGGTGAATGACCTCGCAGTAATGGGGGCGGAGCCCTTGGCGCTCTCTTCGTCTTTCGTTATAGCGGAGGGCTTCCCTCTCGAAGATTTTGAGAAAATTTTAGAAAGCATGCGGCAGACCTGCGAGCGTGCTGGCGTCCCCATAGTGACCGGCGACACGAAAGTCGTAGAACGAAATGCCCTCGACGGCATGATTGTCACGACAGCAGGCGTGGGGCGGCGAAGCGAGAGTCTCGACAGGAACATTGCCGTCGTTCGGAAGCATCGTGAGTTCGAGGGGCGTTGGCTGAAAGATTCAAACGTGCAAGATGGCGACGTGATTATCGTTTCAGGGAGCGTTGGCGACCACGGCGTCGCAATCCTCTCCTTCAGGGAGGGTTACGGCTTTGAGAGCGAAGTGTGCTCTGACGTCAAACCCCTAAACAAAATGATAGAGCGAGCGCTGCAAGAAGGCGGCATCGTCGCCATGAAAGACCCAACACGCGGCGGACTCGCAAACGCTCTCAACGAGTTCGCTGCGAAGTCTGGCGTTGGCATTGAGATCTTTGAAGATAGAATTCCGATAAAGGAGGCGGTGCGTGCCGCTTGCGAAATGCTCGGCATCGACGCCTTGGAAATAGGCAACGAGGGGAAAATAGTGCTTGCAGTCGTGCGCGAATGTGCGGACGCCATCCTTCAAGCGCTGCGAGAGACCGAAGAGGGTAGGGACGCCGAAATCATCGGATACGCGTCTAAGGGCGTGCGTGGCGTCGTCATGCGCACGAGCGTCGGCGGGCGTAAAATCGTCGAGCCACCACTCGGCGACCCAGTTCCGAGAATCTGCTGAGGCGGCGAGTGGAGCAGAAACCAAACATATATCAAGTAGTAGGTATTTAAATCTTCGGCTCTTAGGATTAACTGAGGCTCACGGGCGCCCGCCCAAGCGGGCGGCAAGCCGATAGCGGGGTGAAATTATGGACAAGCAGGAGTATTTAAATGCTGTTAGGGACGCTCTTGCTGCTGGGGACAAGGAAAAGACGCTCGAGCTTGTGAAGAAGGGCGTCGAGGATAAAATAGCGCACCCGTTGGAGATTCTAAAGGATGGCTTGGGCGCGGGCATGACGGTTGCGGGCGACAAATATGAATCCGGCGAGTATTTCGTGCCTGAAATGCTGATGTGTGTGGATGCGATGGATGCTGCCATGGAAATAGTCATGCCGCTCATCGAGCAGGAACTGCGAGAAAAGCACAAGGGCGAAACCCGGGGCAAGGTCGTAATCGGCGTCGTCGAGGGCGACATCCACGACATCGGTAAGACCATCGTAGCCTCGATGCTACGGGCTGCCGGCTTCGACGTCATAGACCTGGGACGGGACGTGCCCATCGACGAGTTCATCGAGACCGCAGTCAGGGAGGGCGCACAGGTCATCGCAGCCTCGACGCTCATGACACCAACCCTCGAGGGCATGGAGGAAATCGAAGAGAAGCTGAGAGAGAAAGGGCTCAAGGGTAAAATAAAGACGATTATCGGCGGTGGCGCAACGTCTGCAGAGTTCGCTGAGGAAATTGGAGCGGATGCATGGGCAGGCGATGCCGTAGAGGGCGTTGATGCCATAAAAAGGATGATTGAAGAAGTGAAAATGGCTATGGCTGAAATAGAGAAGAGGATGGAAGAGGAAGGCTAAGTTAAGCCTTTTTATTCATACTTTACGAGCAGGAGGCGAGCAGGGGTGGCAGGACGTAGATTAGAGGAATATAATATAGTGTTTTTCCCATCAGGGCTTAGAGGCACTTTTGAACCCGGCACAGGCATCTTCGAGGCGGCGACGAGACTTGGCGTGGACCTTGCGACAATCTGCGGGGGTGCTGGCGAGTGCGGGAAGTGCAAAGTCGTTATAGAGGAGGGTGCGGAGGCGCTCGGACCGCTGACGCCGTCAGAGGAAGCTCACCTCACCGAAGAGGAGAAGCGACAGAACTATCGCCTTGCTTGCATGATTTCGCTACCAGAGGGCGTGAAACGGCTCGTGATTCGAGTGCCGGAGACGAGCAGGCTCGGCGCTCAGCGCTTGCAGACCGAGGGATTGGAAGTGGACGTGAAGATAGACCCTTTCGTCCGCAAGTATCACCTCATCATGAAGCGCGGTTCACTTGAGGACGATAGAGCCGATGAAATACGGCTTCTTGACTACATGCGAGATCTTTACGGTTTTGAGGACCTGGAGATTCCGTGGGAAGTGGCGACGATAATGCCGAAGGTTCTACGAGAGAAGGGCGGGACTCGGGGCGACTTCAACGTGACGGTCGTCGTTTACGACGACAAGAAGGTGATTGCGGTGGAGCCCGGCGACACCACTGACCGCTGCTACGGGCTCGCCGTGGACATTGGTTCTACGAAGCTCGCCGGCTTCCTCATGGACCTGAATACTGGCAAAGTTGTCGCTGTCTCCTCACGCATGAACCCGCAAATTCCCTACGGTGAGGACGTTCTCTCACGACTAACATACGCAAAGCGGAGCATGGAGGCGCTGAAGACAGTCCAGCAGGCGGTGATAAACGGGATTAACGACATGATTACAGAGATGTGCGAGCTTACGGGGATAAAGCCGGAGGAGATTTACGAGGGCGTCTTCGTTGGGAACACCGCGATGCAGCACCTCTTCCTTGGTATCTGGCCGAAGTTCATGTCGCTGGCACCGTATCCGGCAGGCGTGAGGCGGGGCATGAAAGCGCCGGCGGACAAACTCGGCTTGAAGTTGCACCCGAACGGCTATGCATGGTTCGCTCCCATTATCCGGGGATTCGTCGGCGCCGACCAAGTGGCTGCCGAACTCGTCGTGGATTATCTTGAAATCGAGGACATGGTGCTCGAACTCGACATCGGCACGAACACCGAAATCACGCTCGGCAACAAGCACAACGCCTACTGCGTCTCCTGCGCCTCCGGTCCCGCTTTTGAGGGCATGATGATTTCTTGCGGCATGCGAGCGTCGAACGGCGCCATCGAACGCATAAGAGTGGACCCGGAGACGAGGGAGCTTGAATATAAGGTCATCACCGGCATCTGGGCTCGTGGCATCCGCTCATGCTCCAAGTATCGGCGAACGGTCACGAAGCCGATTGGGATTTGCGGCTCAGCGCTCTGCGACGTGCTCCCGGAGTTTGTGAGGGCAGGCATCATTCTCCCCAGCGGGCAGTTCAACAAGGAGCTGCTCGACGTCGACCCGAGATTGCGAAAACGCCCTGATGGGCAGCTCGAATACGTAATTGTGTTCGCTGAAGACACCGCCCACGGCAAGGACATTACAATCTCGCAGAACGACATCCGAGAGCTGCAGAAGGCGAAGGCTGCGATGTTCACCGGTTGCTACTTGCTGATGAAGGAGATGGGCGTCACTACCGACGATATAGATGAGCTCGTGATTGCGGGCGCCTTCGGCAGCTTCATAGACCCCGAAAGCGCACGGACGATGGGCATGTATCCAGAGGTGCCGCTCAAGAAAATCCGCACTATCGGAAACGCCGCCGGCACGGGCGCACGGATGGCACTTGTTTCCAGAGAGGCACGCAAGAAGATGGAAAAGCTCGCAGACTGGGTTAAGTTCATAGAAGCAGCCATTCATCCCGACTTCATGAAAATCTACCCCGAGGCAATGTATATCCCGAACAAGAACCTCGACCTGTTCCCAGAGACCGCTGCCATCCTAAAAGAGCTGGGGCGGATTTAATTCGGATGACTCCACTATCGGGAAAATTATTTATAAATTTAGGAAGTTTGCTGAAGCCAGGGGGTATGAATGGTAGGAATAAAGGGGGGACCGTTTAATGCGAGGTTGAAGTCGCTCAGGACGCCAAGTCTTAACCTCAGTGACCTCGAAATAATCGTGGGGAGGGTGAAGGCGCCGGAGGAGGCAGTGGAAGGCGAAGAGCCGATAGGACCGACGCCGATGCCCTCCATCAAAGACCTCCGTTACTGGGACGAGATTTTGCTGCGACGCTACAAGCCTTTTTACTCGCCGATTTGCGACATGTGTTGCTTCTGTGTGTTCGGGAAGTGCGACCTAACTGGCAACAAGAGAGGCGTCTGCGGCATCGACATAAAGGCGCAGCAGGGACGCTGGTCGCTTTTGACAGCGGTTACGGGGCTTTCGACGCACTACAGCCATGCCAAGGAACTTGTGGAGTGGCTGATTGAGACTAAGGGTCCGGATGTGCCGATAGACTTGGGGGAGAAGACGCCTGTTGAGGCTCCGATAACGAGAGTCATTACAGGAATAACGCCGAAGAAGTTAAGCGACTTCGAACCCGTCCTCGACTACATCGGACGCCAAATAGGCGACCTCGTGGCGTCAATCCATATAGGGCAGGAGAGCGATGCTTTCGACTTCGAGTCGAAAGCCCTACATGCAGGCATGCTCGACGCCCTTTCCATGGAGATTGCGGACATCGCCCAGATTTGCGCCCTTGACTTGCCAAAGGGCGATATAGAGCCGCCGCTCGTCGAAATCGGTGTCGGCACCGTTGATATAAAAAAGCCTGTAATACTCTGCATCGGGCACAACATAGCGCCGGGTAGTGAAATTCTGAATTATCTTGAGGAAAAGGGGCTGGCTGACGCCGTTGAGGTCTGTGCGCTCTGCTGCACCGCTCACGACATGTCACGATACAGGAGCAAAATTGCGAAAATCGTGGGTCAGATTTCGATGCAGAAGAAGTTTGTGCGTTCCGGCTTCGCCGACGTCGTCATCATCGACGAGCAGTGCATCTACACCGACCTTCAGGAAGAAGCTCGCAAGGTGAAGGCGCCAGTCATCGTGACGTCACCAAAGGCGATGCGTGGCTTCCCAGACAGAACTAATGCGCCAACGGATGAAATCGTGAAGGAACTGCTCGACGGCGTGCCGGGCGTGCTGATTTTAGACCCGGAAAAGGTCGGCGAGGTTGCCGTTCGGGTCGCTATGGAGCTGGCACCCCGACGCCGCAAGTATAAGGAGCTGCCGGACGTCGAGGCGATAATTCGGCTTGCGAAATACTGTAAGCACTGCAAAGCCTGCGAGCGAGCATGTCCGAACAGCTTGAAGATAAGCGATGCGATGTATGCTGCCGCCGACGGCGACTTGAGCAAGCTCGTGGAGCTCGAAGACAAGTGCTTCGGCTGTGGGAAGTGCGAATCTGAATGCTCTAGAGATATTCCGGTGCTGAGTATGATAGTGAAAGCTGCGGAGCGGCAGCTCAAGGAAGACCGCTCCAAGATACGGGCAGGCAGAGGCCCAATAACGGACTATGAGATGCGGATGGTCGCTGACACGTGGGGCTCAGGAATAACGCCGGGTTGCATAGCGCTCGTTGGCTGCGCAAACTATCCGGGTTCTGACAGAGAAGTCTATGAGATGGCAAAGGAGTTCTTGGAGCGTGGCTACATCGTGGTGGCGACAGGTTGCGCAGCGATGGCGATTGCACGATACAAGGATGAAGAAGGCAAGTCTCTCTACGAGACGCACCACGGCATTTTCGACGCCGGCGGCATGCTGAACATAGGCTCTTGCGTCTCCAACTCGCACATAATCGCAGCGGGCATAAGGCTCGCAGTCGTCTTCTCACGGCGAATCATGCGTGGAAACTTCGCTGAGCTCGCAGACTACTGGCTCAGCAGGACCGGCGCCTGCGGAATCGTCTGGGGGACGATGTCGCAGAAGGCGTATTCGATAGCATCGGCGTGCAACCGCTTCGGCATACCTGTAATTCTCGGTCCGCACGGCTCGAAATACCGCCGCCTGTATCTTGGCAATAGAGATGAGCTGACACCTATGTATCATGTGAAAACTGGAGAACGTCGGGATGAGATTCTAGTGCCAGAGCATCTGCTCTACGTTGCGGAGAGCAAGGAGGAAGCCATAGTGACGGCGATAAAGCTCTGCATGCGGTATAACGACTTCGCAGCAGGGCGAAAGGCGAAGATAATGCACTATGTAGACGCGTATTTCAAGTATTTCGGGCGGATGCCTGAGGACTTGAAGTATTTCGTGCGAAACGAGGAAGACATACCGTCGGAGATGCGAGAGGTCGTTCTTGAAGAGCTAAAGAGGGAAGGCTGGCAGCCGAAAGAGGGGATTACATGGCAGGAGCTTGTGGACATCTCAACGCTTGAGAAGGAGAAGATTTGGACGTTTGAGGCAATGCGGCGGGGGCTGAGATGGTTTACCGTGTGAGGTGGTAGGATGATTTCGGAAGCCTATAAATCTGGGAACGTGCCGGGACCGCTGACTGCAGTTATTGTTGATGGCAGCATCGCTGGCGAGATTATAAAGAACGCCAAAAATCCGTTGTTCGTCGTGGGCAGCATGCTCGCCACCGAGGAGGCTGGCGGGAAGAAGCTTTCAGAATACGCAATAGATATAGCGAAACGCCTCTCTGCGCGGGGTTGCGTAACCATCACGACCGCAAACGCCATTTCGGTGTTCAAGGACGTTAAGGACGTGAACACAAAGATTATGGGCGTCGTGGAGGTTGTTGATAGACTCCAAGACCCAAACTGGGGAGCGAACGGCAAGCCACATGACCTCGTTGTCTTCCTTGGCATCCATTACTGGCTCGGGTCACAGGGGCTGGCGACGCTCAAGCACTTCGCTCCGCATTTACGGACTTTAACGCTTTGCTTCATGAATCATCCAAACGCCGATTGGTCGTTTCCGAACATGAACAAAGAAGATTGGGGAAAAGCATTAGAAGAAGTTATCCAAAAATTGTGATAGAGGTGATGATATGGGCGAGGAATTCGTGATGGGCGGGAAGCGAGAACAGGCATTCGAAAGAGAGTGGGATCGTCCTGAGTTCAGAGACTTCATGAAGCTCTCTCTGAAGACCGAAGCGACTTGGGACGACATACCAGTGGCGATAGGAAGGCAGTTCGAAGGCGAGCGGATAAGAGCGTCGGACATGTATTGCGAGTTCGGCGGTCCTAAGGTTGAATACAAGGGCGAATGGGTCGTCATTGTCGACGAGGACGAAGTAGAGGATCAGAAGGTCGAAGTTGTCGGTCCTGACGTAGACAAGCTGGAGCCCGGCGGCTCATATCCGATATTCACGTTAGTAAAGTGCACTGGCGAGCTGTCCCCGGCGATGGAAATAAACCTTGGAGCGAGGATTCACCACTGGACGAATTTCATAAACGGCATGATGCACTTGAACGCCAAGGACGATATCTGGATAAGAATCTCAAAAGAGGCGGTCGAGAAGGGCATGAACCTTAGGAAATATGGGACTGTGCTTGCGCGGCTTTACGTTTCTGAGTTCCCGAAAGTTCACAAGTGCCAAGTAACAGTATTCACGGATCCTGAGAAAGTAAAAGAGCTCGTCGAGGACATGCGGCGCTACTACGAGGAGAAGGAGCGGGCGCTTGCTAAGATGAAGGAAGAGGACACGAAGCCATGGTATTCTTGCACACTTTGTCAGAGTTTTGCGTCGGCGCACGTCTGCTTAATCACGCCCGAGCGTCCGGCGAACTGCGGCGCCATCACTTGGGCAGATGCCAAGGCAGGACACGAAATGGAGCCGACTGGCGCCTGGCAACCATTTGACCCCGGAGAGCCGATAGATCCCATAAAGGGCGAGTGGAGCGGTGCAAACAAAGAAATAGAAAACAGGTCTGGCGGCATAAACAAGAGAGTGAACCTGCACAGTCTCTTTGGCTACCCGCACACAAGCTGCGGTTGCTTCGAGATGATTGCGTTTTATATTCCTGAAGTCGATGGCATCGGGCTTGTCGACCGGAAATACACGAAACCCACCGTGAACAAGCTGCCTTTCTCGACGATGGCTGCAAGGACCGGCGGGGGAATGCAAGTCGAGGGGCTGCTCGGCCTCTCAAAGGGCTACTGCCGCTCCCGGAAGTTCTGGCAGGCGGACGGCGGCTGGTATCGAGTGGTGTGGATGCCCTCGCATCTGAAACAGGAGGTCTGGGATTTCATTCCGGAGGACGTCCGTGACAAGATAGCGACTGAAAATGAAGTAAACACCATAGAAGAACTCAAGAAGTTCCTGCAAGAGAAAGACCATCCGGTAGTGAAGGGCGTGGTCCGCCCGGTTGACGGCAAGAAAATCACTGAAGGTTGGAAGGTGGGGTTGACTAAGGAGGCGCTGCTCGAATACATAGAGGAGCACGAGGGAGAGATCGACCTTGAGGAGTGCGCTGCGGAGTTTGGCGTTACTGAAGACGAGGTGGAAAGTCTTATAAACGAGCTCGTGGAGGAA
>QMVQ01000045.1 GCA_003661185.1 Candidatus Alkanophagales archaeon
GTATGACCCAGCCCCTGAGGGTGAGGGATGATGCCTCCTAAGGCGGACCAAATCCCAACCGACCCTCACCGGATGCCCCTTACTTCGGTGAGGGCGGAGGTCACGTTCATAATAACGACAAGTTTCCTGTGACCTTGTCTATCTTCTCGGCCTTTGCGGGTCCTATACCAAGCGCCGTGACTGTGCCTTTGGGGACTTCCGTCAGCCCAGCGTCTTGCACGAGAGCGCACGGCAAGCCGAGAGTTTCCGCCAGCCGCTTCAGCTCTAAAAGCTCCCCAAGAGTAGAAACCCTCAGCACCACTTTCTTCTGCCCGCTACGCAGCCATGCCCGTCTCGCCCGTCTCGGCGCCCGCTCGTAGCTCGAGACTGCGGCGTGTGCCGCTTGCGCCGCTAATTTTCCTTTCGAAAGCTTAAGGTCTCCTCGCATCACTATACACTGCTTGTATTCTTCTTTTGCCGTAAATTTCGCCAATTTCGTGAGCATCTTACTGAGCTATTTTAGGGAGCCGCCCCGTGGCTCATTAGCGGAAGCCCCTCCGCACAAACCACCTCGTGCACCTTTAGCTGGGGTTATGCCATAGCCAAGATTCCGCAAATATTAATTTAATGAGGAGTAGAATAAAAAGTGATGCAAAGCAGCAGCGGCAAGGACGCAGCCCTCGTAGCATTGAGTGTGCTGCTGGTTTTCACCATAAGCGCATCTTTCATTTTCCTTCATGAGAAGCAAGTGACCATTGAAAATTTGGAGCGTGAGCTGGCGGCTAAGGAGCGGTTGCTGGCAACTTACGCTCATAATAAGACTTGGCTCCCGCAGTCGAGCCTGGGCGCTGCGAGCGCAAACATTGTTGCTGTGCGGAGCGTTGATAATGTCGGCGTGCTCGGCGGCGTCCGTGTAGAAGTGAAGGAAGGCAACGGCAGAACACTCGTGAACACGAACCCGTTCGTGGAGCCGGACACGCAGTATTCGATAAGAACGGCAGTGGAGGTCGCCGCACGCTTTGTCGGCGTCAATCTTTCGGAAAGGGACGTCGTCGTCTCTTTTGACATAAACGGCACGCTCATCGGTGGACCCTCGGCGGGCGCCGCCACGACGCTCGCCACGATTGCTGCACTTGAAGGCAAGGAAGTAAGATGCGATGCCGTAATCACAGGCACCATCGACGAATACGGGAACATCGGCGCCGTCGGCGGCGTCTTCGAAAAAGCGCTTGCGGCAGAACGCAATGGCATGAGTCTCTTTTTAGTGCCGGAGGGCGAGAGCGTCGTGACTACTTATGAGAGGAAAGTTGAGGAGCGGAGGATATTCGGATTTGTCATAAAAAAAGTCTACTACATGCCGAAAGAAATAGACTTGAAGGATTATTTCGACGGCAGCATGCAGGTCGTGGAAGTCGGAAGGATAGAAGAAGCGTATAAATACATGATTGAGAGTGGGGCTGCGGAGATTTGAACTCCGGTCACCAGCGCCCCGGGCTGGTAGGATTCCAGGCTACCCTACAGCCCCCTAAGGTTAATGTGTGTCTGACTTAAATTAATGCTTGTTCTAATGACGCATGAGAGCTTAATTGATTCCGCTCTTTTTTGGAGGCAGGAAGTTAGCTGGCGAAAGCTTCTTAAATGCAGTAGCGAATCGAGGGGTGGGGGTAAGATGAAGGAGCAGGTGGAGGTAAGAGCGCTGAAAGAAGGAAGATACGTCCTTGTTGACGATGAGCCTTGCACAATCGTCAGCATGTCGACGTCCAAAACCGGGAAACACGGCGCCGCAAAGGCGACGATCGACGTCATTGGCGTCTTCGACGGGCAGAAGCGCAGAATCGTCCAGCCCGTCACCGCAAAGATCTATGTGCCCATAATCGAGCGGAAGACTGGACAAGTGCTGTCGATATCCGGCGATATCGCTCAAGTCATGGACCTCGAAACGTATTCGACCATCGAAATTCAGATTCCCGCGGAGCTGCGGGACAAGATAGAACCCGGCAAAGAAATACCCTTTTTACATTACGAAGGGAAATACAAAATAGATATGCGTGTGTAGGGGATTTAATTGCAAGAAAAGAGATATGTGGGGAGAGTTACGCATTACTTCCCTAAGATAAGTGTGGCGGTCGTGGAGCTTGTCAGCGACCTGAAGCTGGGGGATAGGATAAAAATAGAGGGCGCCACGACAGACTTCGAGCAGGAAGTGACCTCAATGGAGATAGAAAAGCAGAAAATAGAGCATGCGAGGGCAGGGCAGTCCATAGGGCTGAAAGTCATAAACAAAGTAAGAGAAAACGACAAGATTTACGTCGTATAGGAGGGGGGCATTACTTGCCCCTGAAGGCAGCTGAAAGGATAAAAGTGGGAGAAGTGATGACCGAGGACGTGGCATACGTCAAGCTACCCGGCATGAGGGACGACGTTCTTGAGGTTCTGCGGACGAGACAGGTCTCCGGCGTCCCGGTAGTCAAGGGCGATGAGGTCGTAGGCATCGTCACGAGGCGTGACCTGTTGAAGAACCCCGAAGAGGAGCAGATTGTCTTTCTGATGCAGCGGGACCCCGTAATGATAAGCCCGGACGCAAGCATAGTCGAAGCCGCCCGTTTACTCGTCAAGCACGGCATCCGCAGGCTGCCCGTCGTCGTGGGCAAGAAGCTCGTTGGCATCATCACCGTCGCTGACATCATCCGAGAAATCGCAAAACTCGGCATCGAAAAGCCTATTGAGAAATACGTGCGACGGGAGCTCCTCGCGCTCTGGGACGAAACGCCGCTTCCCGTCGCCGGACGCATCATGGAGCTCGCAGACGTCAGGGCGGCGCCCGTCCTCGACGCCGAGCTCAAGCTCGTTGGCATCGTCACCGATCAAGACTTGATAAACGCAGCGGTCGTGGAGCACAGCACCGAGAGCGCCGACATGTCGCTCGCTCACGACGAAGACGAGTGGACATGGGAAGGCATGCGGGGCACCATGCGGATTTATTACAGCGTCTCAAAGATAAAACTGCCGAACAAGCTGATCAAAGAGGTGATGGTAAAAGACGTCGTCACCGCAACGAAAAGCTCTACGGTCAGCGACTGTGCGCACAAAATGAGTGCGAACGATTTCAACCAACTGCCTGTGGTTTCCTCACGGATGAAGCTTATCGGAATTCTTCTGGATAGGGACCTTCTTAAAGTCCTGACCTAACATGTCGAAAAAAGAAGAAGACGTTATGGAACTCGCAAGACGCCGTGGCTTCATTTGGGCAGCATTTGAGATCTACGGCGGCGCCTCCGGTTTCTTTGATTATGGTCCGCTCGGCACAGCGCTCAAAAAGAAAATAGAGACGCTCTGGCGGGAGTTCTACACGCTCGGCGAGGGCTTTTATGAGATAGAGACGACGACGCTCGGCATACGCCCCATCTTCGAAGCCTCTGGACACCTTGAGTGCTTCATGGACAAGATGGTGGAATGCAAGAGCTGTAGAGGGCTTTTTCGTGCCGACCACGTCGGCGAGCGCTGCCCGGACTGCGGCGGCGAGCTCTCAGGACCTCAGGACTTTAACCTTATGTTTAAGACGAGAATAGGCGCCGTCTCCGACGACAAGGCAAGAAGTGAGGCATTCTTGCGACCCGAAACCGCTCAAGGCATGTTCGTGAACTTTCCCCGCCTCCTTAGATTCCACAGGAACAAACTGCCCTTCGGGATCATTCAGGTAGGACGAGCTTACCGCAACGAAATCTCACCGAGACAAGGCATCATCCGCCTTCGGGAATTCACGCTCGCTGAGGCTGAAGTCTTCGTGCTGCCGCACGAGAAGAGCAAGCACCCAAGGTTCCACGAGGTCGAAAGCGTTACCATGCGCCTCAAGCCGAATTACATGGACGAAGAGCTTGAGACGACGGTGAAAGACGCCGTTGAGAGAAAAATAATAACACACGAGTATCTGGGCTACCACATGGCAAGGGTGCAGCAGTTTTTGGAGAAAATAGGCATACCGCTGGCGAAGCTGCGGTTCAGACAGCACGAACGTGACGAGATGGCGCACTACGCTGAGGACTGCTGGGACGCAGAATTCCTGAGCGAGCGGTTCGGTTGGGTAGAAATCGTTGGCGTTGCAGACCGCGGCGACTACGACTTGCGTGCGCATTCGCTAAAGGCGAAAGCCGACATGAGCATCCCAGTAACAGCGAGCAAGTCGGAAAAAATGGAGGAGGAAAGCAGGAGTCTGAGCGTTTTCCCACACGTCATAGAACCGTCTTACGGAATCGATAGGATAATCTACGCACTCCTTGAAAGCTCGTTCCACAAGGAAGAGGTGCGTGGCGAGGTGCGGCGTGTCCTCCGTCTTAAAACGCATGTTGCTCCCGTGGAGGTTGCGGTGCTTCCGCTGCTTAACAGAGAACCGCTCGTGAACAAAGCACGTGAGGTCTTCCAGATGCTGCGCCGCCACCGCATTTTCGCAGAATTCGACGCCTCCGGGAGCATAGGGCGGAGATACCGCCGCCAAGACGAGATAGGGACGCCGTTCTGCATCACGATAGACTACGAGACGCTCGAGAACGACACCGTGACTATCAGAGATAGAGACTCGATGAAGCAGGTCAGAGTCAGCATTTCGGAGCTGCCTGCGAAGTTAAGCTGCGTCTGCGAGAGCATATTTGCATAGGAACTCGCAGCAGCGGACGCTCGAGCTCGCAGCAGAACGATTGCTGACGGGGGGCATTGAATTACCTGGGGAGGATGAGAGTGAGAATTGCTGTTACTGGACGTCCTGGAATTGGAAAATCTACGGTGATTCGGAAAGTAGTGGCACGGCTGAAAGCCGAAGGCGTCAGCGTTGGCGGGATGCTCTCCTCTAACATAAGGAAGGGAGGGCGGCGGGTCGGCTTTGAGATTCTTGACGTCGCAAGCGGGCGGCGGGGCGTCCTCGCCTACATCGGACTTGAAGGTCCTCGTATCGGGAAATATGGGGTCAATATGCAGGATTTGGAGGGGATTGGCGTCACTGCGATAAGAAACGCAACGCAGTTCGCAGACGTCGTGGTGATAGACGAGATTGCACCGATGGAGATGAAGTCCGAGAAGTTTGCTGCCGCCGTCGAGGGAGCTTTGATCAGCAAGAAGCACATGTTCGTCTCCGTCCATCACAACCTCAGACACGAGCTTGCGATGCGAGTGAAAGAAGAATTCGAGCTTTTTGAGGTAACAATCATGAATAGAGAGGGGCTTCCGGAGCTTATTTCTGAGAAATATTTGCGTGCGCTTAGGGCGTAGCGCCGAAATGCAAGTAGCCTCTTAGCTTTATTTCCTCTCTTCTGCCGTTCCTTATGTAAATTCCTTCGTTCAAGCGTTTCACTTTGCCTATTACGCTTATTTTTGTTCCTATTGCCTTTCCAACCTCTTTAAGAGCGTCCATGCCGTCACGACGCACAGTGAAAAGCAATTCATAGTCGCCGCCACAGTATAAAGCAAGCTCCAAAGCTTTTTCGCCGAGAACTTCCCTTAGCTCCTTCAGTACAGGAATCCTCTCCGCATGAATCTCGAAGCCGACGCTGCTGCTCCTCGAAAGCTCGTGTAGGGATTTCGCAAGTCCGTCGCTCACGTCCATCATCGAAGTTACCACGCCCGTCTCTGCAAGCGCAATCCCTTCCTTAACCCTTGGCACGGGCTCTAAAAGGGCTTTTTTCGCGACCTTCTCAACGCTCTGCGGCAGTGAAGACATAACAATGCCTTTTAGCAATTCTAAGCCGAGTGCAGCATTTCCGAGGTTGCCGGTGACGCAAACGAGGTCGTCGACGCTCGCCCCGCTCCTTTTTACTAACTTGCGCTTATCGACGACCCCCAGGCAAGTTCCGACGAGCGTGAGTTCATCACTCCTCACAACGTCGCCGCCCACCACGAAAACATCAAACCGCTCCGCACAACTCTCCATGCCTCCCGCAATTTCCTCCACGAACGAGCCTTCAGTGTTTGGAGGAATACCCATAGCAACCGTGAACGCAAACGGGCGGGCGCCCATGGCGGCGATGTCGCTTAAATTTGCGGCGACTACGCTCCAGCCCATCTGGAACGGCGTCATACCCTCCGGGAAGTGCGTTGAAGCCCGCATCCCATCGGTCGTCACGACGAGGTATTTTCTGAGAAGCTCGCCGCACTCAAGCACCGCACAATCGTCGTCCCCGGCGCCTAAAACCACCGGGGGGTAACGGCGTCTGAACTTGCGTGCAATTTTTTTGATGAGTTCTAACTCGCCTACTTCCTCGACCTTCATAGCTCTTAGCGGCAGGAGACCACCCGACGGGTGGAGGAATGCCGCCTTTCTCACCTCCGTTAGGTTTTTAAGGTGGTATTCCCATATTTTTCTAGGGCTGAGCCTTAAGACACGAGGAGACGGCTGCAAGGCTGTGAAGCTCTCAACTACGTGGACTGGGAGCGGGCTCCCGTCCACAGGGCTGCTGTCAACCAGCCCGATGTAGGGGTCGATTAACATGAGACCACCTACAAGCCACCCGTTTCAACGGGGTGGTAGTTGACTTCTTGACTCAACTATCCTTTTTCTTCTTTTTAGGAGTTAAGATTTGAGAGAGCCAATATGGTAGGTGACTAAAATGAAAAGGCAGAAGCATTGGGAGTCATAAGCAAAAACGAGGGCGATGTATGAAATAGTCAGGAAGAAGGAATTAGCGCCAAACATTAAGCAGCTTGAGGTTTTTGCGCCGCTGGTGGCGAGGCGGGCAAGAGTGGGGCAGTTCGTCATTTTGAGGGTTGACGAGCGTGGTGAGCGTATCCCTCTAACAATTGTCGCTGCTGACTCTGAGAAAGGCACCGTGACGATAATTTTCCGAGAGGTTGGGAGGACAACGAAGAAACTCGGTAGGCTGCGAGAGGGCGATTACATCCTTGACTTCGTCGGTCCTTTAGGCGTGCCTGCGAGCATTAAAAAATACGGGTGCGTGGTGTGCATCGGCGGCGGCGTCGGAGTCGCACCCATATACCCAAGAGCGAGCGCGTTGAAAGCCGCCGGGAATTATGTGATTTCGATAATCGGAGCACGGACTAAAGACTTGCTTATTTTGGAGGAAGAGATGCGGGAGGTGAGCGATGAGCTTTACGTGACGACGGACGACGGCTCTAAGGGGCGTAAGGGCTTCGTCAGCGATGTTTTGCGGGACCTGCTTGAAACTGCAGCGGCGGGACGGCGTCAGAGAATAGACCTCGTAGTGGCAGCCGGACCTGTGGTAATGATGAAGGTCGTTGCTGGCGTCACACGAGACTACGGGGTGAAGTCGATAGTGAGTTTGAACCCGATAATGGTCGATGGGACGGGGATGTGCGGCTCCTGTCGTGTGACGGTCGGCGGCGAGATTAAGTTCGCCTGTGTCCACGGTCCGGAATTCGATGCGCACTTCGTCGATTTCGACGAACTCCTCGCACGCAACGCAAGATATCTGGAAGAGGAACGGCTGGCGCTGAAGCTGTTTGAAAAAGAGACTGGACGGGGTGAGTGAATGCAGGCAAAGGCGAAAGAAGAGGTCAGAAAGACAAAATACCCGATGCCAGAGCAGGACCCGAGGGAACGAATAAAAAATTTTGAGGAGGTTGCTCTCGGCTACGACGAGGAGACTGCGGTGAAAGAGGCGGAGCGTTGCCTGCAGTGCGAACGTCCGGGGTGCGTACAAGGCTGTCCGGTCGGCATTGATATTCCTGCATTCATAAAGGCGATACAGGAGCGAGATTTCGATGGGGGTATAAAAATAATAAGAGAGAAGAACGGTCTGCCTGCAGTCTGCGGACGTGTCTGCCCTTATGAGAACCAATGTGAGGGGCTCTGCTGGCTAAGAGTCGGATGCTCGAGATTTATGAGGGAGGAGGCGAGACGCAAGCTCGAAGAATATTTGGAAAGGCATGGACTGGTCAAATACAGGAGAGAAGCCGTGGCGATAGGAAGACTGGAGCGGTTCTTAGCCGACTATGAGATGAAGAAGAGGAAAAAGGAGGGGCATGCCGCTAAGCGTGGCGTTGGCGGCAAGCGAGAGCGACTGCGGCGTGTAGCTGTAGTCGGTTCAGGACCGGCAGGGCTGACGTGTGCCGCCGAACTTTCTAAGCTCGGTTATGAGGTCGTGGTCTTTGAAGCATTGCACGAACCCGGCGGCGTCCTAATTTACGGTATTCCGGAGTTCAGACTGCCAAAACGCATCGTCAGAGCTGAGGTCGAGCGGCTGGAGGAGCTGGGCGTGAGAATAGTAACAAACGTCGTCGTCGGCAAAACGATTACCGTCGAGGAGCTTTTGGAAAGTTTCGGAGCGGTCTTCATAGGCACGGGTGCCGGGCTTCCCTCCTTCATGGCCATACCGGGCGAAAATCTCAACGGCATCTACTCCGCAAACGAGTTCCTCACAAGAATAAACCTGATGAAGGCTTACAAGTTCCCAGAATACGATACGCCAATACGTATAGGGAAGAGGGTTGCGACCATAGGCGGCGGGAACGTGGCTATGGACTGTGCACGCTGCGCCCTCAGACTCGGCGCCGAAGAGTCCATAATCGTGTATCGGCGGACGGAGGCAGAGATGCCAGCTCGTGCCGAAGAGATAGAGCATGCTAAGGAGGAGGGCGTGAAATTCATGCTGCTCACCGTCCCCAGGAGGTATATAGGAGACGAGCGCGGCTGGGTGCGGCAGATGGAGTGCGTGCGCATGCGTCTCGGCGAGCCTGACGCTTCGGGGCGACGCCGCCCCATCCCCATCGAAGGCTCAGAGTTCATGATGGACGTGGACACCGTCATCGTGGCGATAGGGCAAAGACCAAACATGCCGAGCGTTAAGGGCTTGGCGGTGACGAAACGCAGCACCATCATCGTTGACGATGAGGGGAAAACTTCCGTGGAGGGCGTTTTTGCGGGCGGAGACATCACTACCGGCGCTGCCACCGTGATTTCAGCGATGAGCGCCGGCAAGAAGGCAGCATTCGCCATCCACAAGTATCTTACAAGCCTTACAAGCCGCCAAGACTACCATTAACTTTTTATATGAAAGTAGGCGTTGTGGAGTGTGGAGCGATAAGCACTGAGATAAGCAAAAGAATCATCTAAAATGAACGAAGCTTTCCATCTTGTTCAATTCCATGAGATTATAGGCTGTCGCCCGCATCCTAAACGTTGTTTTTCAACACCTATCTTATATTTTACAACAATTCTCCTATGATAAACGTTATAAAAGTTCATTGTTGCCCGTCCACAGCTGTATCTTCACTTGCTTTTAGTATAGCATCCATCAAAACGGTAAACTTTTTTAAAGTGTTCAAATACCTATCTTGTCATATATTTTATCCATGACAATCCATGTCTCATTTAAAAACCATCTTTTTTAAACCCAGGATTTTAATTCTTTTCAAGGTTAGAATACACTTTTAACAGAAATTCTCTCTATAAAACTTTCAAAACCAATGAATTCCTAACCCCGATTCTATCTTTTGTATCCTAACACATTTAAGTTTTCATCAATCAATATACTATTCTTATATTCGTTTTTGTAATACGCACCCCCGGGGGAGGATGCTCAAAC
>QMVQ01000046.1 GCA_003661185.1 Candidatus Alkanophagales archaeon
CATCAGGAAGAACCATAAAGGGAGAAAGGCGAACAGGAAGGTCAATTCCATGCCGTTCTACAAACTGAAGGAGTACATCAGGTATAAGGCGCTTGAGCGAGGCATTCTGGTGATAGAAGTTCCGGAGTTCAACACATCAAAGCAGTGTTCCCGCTGCGGCTCGCTGCGGACGAAAAGACCCTCTCAGGGCGTTTTCATCTGCGAGGATTGCGGCTATCAGATCAATGCGGACGTGAACGGCGCAAAGAACATACTGAAGCGAGCCGTGGGCTACATGCTCATGGTAGGGGCTGTGGTGACCCAGCCCGACGGGGAGCGGTTCGTCCTGAGCGAGCCACACTCCCTAACCTCAAGCATCCGGCGGATGCCCTCCAATGGAGGGAGGAGGTCACGTCGCCAGCAGACAGGCTCCGAATACGTCCAGCCGTCGGTCGCTCACGTAAGCGAGAACGGAACGCCGCTCGACGAAGCCGTCGCTACCTCGCAGAATTATGAGGATGCAGTCGCCACCGTCCATGACATCCGAGACCGCTTCAAAAACTCCATCACCGCTCAGGTCTTCCGTCATGTATGCGTGCGGAAGCCCCCGGAATGTGTGATTTCAAAGCTCGGCAACCTCACCTGAAAGCATTACCTTTGTTGCCCCAAGCGGGATTGTAAGAGCGGTAAACGGCGACGGTGGGAACGCCCCGTCACCGTGCCGCTCAACTACGAACGCAAGCACGTCGTGGATGTCACATTCGGGTGCGCAGCCTTCACCATTGTAATCGCTAGCAACGACACGACACACACCGCCAGTGCCGACAGCAGCGCAACCAGCCCCAAGGCTGTCACATGTCGCATGCTCTCACCAAGGTGAACTACTCCTCCCTAGGAGCTTCTCCGACTGTGCCTTCATAGCGTCGGGGGACTCCAGCACGGAACCCCTTTACAGAGACCTCGGTCCCAGAGGCGTCCCCGACAAAAATGTGCCACCAAAGGCATATATGTAATTTGCGGGCTTTCACCCTCCCTTTCGGAAGGGGACTTCTCGCCCGCATTGGTTAAAAACGGCTCACTTATAAAAGTATTAACACTTAGACGCTGGAAACTCCCTTAACCATCTGATGTCGGGCTGGTAAAGCTTTCTAATGTCTTTGAGTCCAAGAACGAGCATTGCGAGGCGTCCGACGCCGAGCCCCCACGCCAGCACTGGGTGCTTTATGCCGAGCGGCTTTGTGACCTCTTCTCTGAAGATGCCGGCGCCGCCGAGCTCCACCCAGCCGAGCCCCTCCACGTAAACCTCAGATTCGACGGAGGGCTCCGTGTAAGGAAAGTAACCCGGGCGGAATCTAACGCTCTCAAAACCCATCTTGCGGTAAAATGTGGAGAGGCAGCCGAGAAGGTTTTTAAAGGAAACGCCTTCGTCGAGCACGATCCCCTCGAGTTGATCGAATTCTGGGATGTGTGTGGCGTCCGGCGTCTCCCGGCGGTAAACCCTGTCAATGCAAAAGACCTTGACCGGCGGCTCCGGATGCTCTGCCAAGTATCTGATGGTGACCGCCGTGGTATGTGTTCGTAACACGCAACGCCCAGCAACCTCCTCGCTCCAGACGCCGCCCCAGCCCGTCGAAATCCCGCCGCCACTCTCGTGAATTTCCTTCACTTTTTTGATGAGTTCAAGGCTTGCTGGCGCCGCCTCTTCCTCAAACGGCAAGTAGAAAGTGTCCTGCATCTCTCTGGCGGGGTGATCTTGCGGCACGAAAAGCGCGTCGAAGTTCCAGAACGCCGGCTGGACGACGTCGCCCTTTATCTCAACAAAACCCATCTCCACGAAGATGCGGCGGATGCGCTCCAGAATCCGCTGGTAGGGGTGGATTTTCGCCACGTAAATACGAGCGGCGGGCACGCTCACGTCGTAACTCCGGAACTTCCTGCCCCGCCACGCCCCCGTCATCAGCAGCTCAGGCGTCAGCCTCGTTACCTCCTCTTCAACCGTCACGCCGCTCTCCAAAAGCTGCTTGCCCTTCTCTGTTAGGAGAAGCCGCCGCCGCCTCACCTCCGAAACCTCCACCAAGTTCCGTCGCCTTAGCACCTTCACAACGTTGTCAAGCTCATCCAGCGGCATTTTCAAACGCTTCACAAGTTCCTCGCTCCGCACGGCGCCAAACTCGCTTAAAGCTTTCAAAACTCGCTCGTCGTCTCCCTTCAGTGGCTCGCTTTCTACTATAGGCACCAACGTCTTGCCGCTGCCGCCTCCAGCATCGGATACGACGCCCCAGCCCTTCCGCACCAGCCAACCAATCGCTATCTTCGCCCGCTTCCCGAGCGCTGCGCCCACTTCTTCCAAGCTCACATTCTTTTGCTTGAGCAAGAGTCTCAGGAGCCTGCGCTCTGGTAAACCCTCCGCTACATACCGCCGCCCCTCCTCTGTAAGCCCGTAGAACGTTTCTTTCTCCTCTTCTACCTTAATAAGTCCCTTTTGCGCTAACAGAAATGCTGCTTGCGTCGCCGCAGCCTCGTTCAAACCGCCTGCTTCCGCAACTGCTCCCAAGTATTCGCTTCCGCCGAGCTTCCCCAACGCCGTTAAAATCATGCATTCGTTCGCAGACAACTCGCTCGCACGCTCGTTCCCACCCACGCTAACAGCCCCCTTCTCCACAGGTTCGCCGACGTCCTAATAAATACTATGTTAAGAGGTTGAAGACTATGTCGCCGTAAGCAGCAGCGATAAAAAAGCCGACGGTCAGGTAAACGAGAAATGGCATTTGCGGCGTCACCCACGCTTCCGAGAGCCCACTCCGCTCCAAAAGCTTCAATACCCCCTCTGACGGCTCAATGCCGCCCCACACGTATCTCAGTTCGTATCCGCTCACCGCTCCGCTACCTTCGCCCGCGCCGCCAAAGCTTCGCAACTCGTGCATCAGCTTAATGTGTTTCTTCGCCCGCAGCTCCGAAACTTTAACTTTGTAACCGAGAAACATCAGCGGCGAAAAATTCCCTTTGAACGCGTTGTAGAAGAACAGGACGAGCGGCGTGGAAAGCGAGAGAATTAAAGCGTTGGTCAACACGCTCAGCACAAAAACGTTCAGGGGCGGCACGCTCGCTGCGAACGCTGGAAAGCTCGGAAGAAGAACGGAGATTGCGAGAAGCGCCTTTGCATCCGCGCCGCCAAAGTTCAACAATAAGAGCAAAAGCGCAAGGACGGAGGCGGTCAGCACCGACCTTAAAACCTGAAACGGCTGGAGAACGCCGTAAGAAAAATCAAGAGCTAAAAAGGCAACGCCAAACGCCGCCATGAGCGCCCAAACTGCATCTGAGATCTCCCGCGTCTTCACGTCGACGTAGCTGGCGTAGAGTAGCAATGCACCGCCCACGCAGAAACGCAAAAGCTCTAACTCTGACATCCTGATTCCGCCCTGCGTCTAATCAGAATTGCATCAGCTCTTCCACGCACTTCTTGATGGCGTCCACCACACGCCTTACGTCCTCGTCGGTCGTATGCGTCAGCTTACTTGACTCTTCCAGACGGTCTTCAGATAAGCCAACGATAAGCTCTCTTGCAGGTTCGACCCTGACGAATCGCTGCAGCAGATTCTTGGCGCACTGATAGGGGCAGCCATCTACGGTGATGACCTTCTGCTTCCGCAATTTCTTCTCAAAAGCTGCAGCCTTCCCGCCTATGAACGCCACCGTCAGCTCCACGATGCCAAGCGCCTCGCAGACGTCAGGAAGCTCCCTCTCGGAAACTATGGCGGAAGCGACCCTCGCCGCCTGCCCTGGAATGTTGAACCCCGAGCATGGAAAAAGACACACAGGCTTAACCTCTCCCATAATCCAACTTTGAGAGAAACAAATAAAATTTTTATGTGCACTTCTCCTCAGATTCTTGATGCTCCTCGCCGCTCTTTTCATGACAGCCGCCCTCGTTTTCGGCCACTTCGTAGGCTTGGCTGCGGGATTCAGAAGAAAGCTCGAAACGACTGCATTTAGCATAACTTTCGGCATGCTCTGCGCGTCTTGGCTCGTCTTTTTATTCTCGCTGCCTCTTGGTTTTTCGGAAACGTCGATCTGCGCCACAATCTTCATTCTTCTGCTGCTTTCCGCAGCCCTAAAGCGTTACGTGTCGCTAAGCGATGCTGAAGAGGACGGAAGAGTCGGCAGCGTTTCCGTAATCGCCGCAGCCGTGATATTTTCAATATTTGCATTTTTAAACCTCACGACGGTATTCGTAGAGGGCAGTGATGGCGTTTATATGATGGAGGATGCGTGGGCGGACCACGGGCTTCATATCCATATCATAACCTCATTCGTATACGGCAAGGACTTTCCACCGCCATATCCCGTGCTCGTGAACACGCCGCTCGCCTACCCGTTCATGGCAGATTTCATTTCCGCCATCTTCTTGAAGCTGGGGTTTAGCCTCAGAGCGTCTCTCGTCGTTCCGAACTTATTTTTAAGCCTTGCTTTGGTTTTGGTCTGCTTGCTCTTCGCAGAAGAGGTTCTTAGCCCGCTTGGAAAGCGGCGAGCACCCGCAGCTGCGACGAGGGCGACTGCCCTCTCCCTCCTGCTCTTTTTTCTCAACGGCAACGCCGGCTGTTTCTACTTCTTTAAGGATGTTCTGCTGGGCTGTGCAAATCCGCTCCTGCAGGACTACTCGCATTTAGAGACGCACTCGTTGCATTTTGAAAACGCCATCGAGCACTTTTTCATATCGCAGCGGGGCTTCCTCCTCGGCTTTCCCACGGCGTTCCTCGCACTCACTCTGCTCTTCCGCAGCACTCGAAGCGACACCGAGAACGCCCGAAATATGCTGCTCGCAGGCGTCCTTGTAGGGCTGCTCCCCTTCGTTTATATCCATTCCTTCTTGGTCGTCGTTTTCGTTGCATCCTTCTTGTTCGTTCTGGAGGCAGCTAAGGGCGTGACGCAGAAGCGTCAGCGTTCAAACGGTAGCTTGAGCCGCTGGCTTTATTTTTTCCTGCCGGTGCTCGTTTTAGGCATGCCGCAGATTCTCTGGATGAGTTGCGCCGTGCAGAAGGAAAATTTCATCCGCCTACAACTCGGTTGGGCGCCAGAAAACGCTGGCAGCCTCTCAAGAACGCTCTGGTTCTGGATAAAAAATGTTCCGGTGGCGCTGCTAGCCATTCCCGGCTTCCTCCTCGTCGAGAGACGCTTTAAAATTTTTTACGTCCCCTTCCTTCTGCTTTTCGTCGTTGGGAACATCGTGAAATTCCAACCTAACCCCTGGGACAACAACAAGATTTTCCTGCACTGGCTCTTCGTCACCGTTGTGCTCGCCGCCGCGTTTTTAGTAGAGCTTTCGAGGCTACGTTCCGGTGTTTTGTTCTCTGCGGTGCTCGTGACGCTCTGCACGCTCTCCGGCGTCCTAAGCGTGGTCTACGCCAGCAACGCTTACCTCTTTTATTCAAATGCGGAGCTGGAAGTTGCGGAATGGATAAAAGCAAACACAGAGCCCGGCTCGCTGTTCCTCACGGGCTTTTCGCACAAGCATCCGGTAGCGCTGACGGGGCGTCCCGTGGTGATGGGCTGCCGTGGTTGGCTCTTCTCGCATGGCATGCCGTTCCAAGAGGTTGAAAAGGACGTTAGAGAAATTTACAGGAGTGGCAGCATGTCCTTGCTGGCGAAATACGGCGTGCGCTACGTATTCGTCTCCGCATACGAAAAGGAATTGATGCAAGATGCTGATAGCTTTTCGCAGCTTGAATTAGTTTACGACGAACAAAATTTCAGAATATACAAAGTCCCCCCTCCTACTGCGTGGAACAGCAATGCTCTTATAAAAAGAGAATAACTTTCGGATATGGGTAAGATGGAAAAGAGTGATTGGCGATTAATCTCGGCAGTGTTCATTGCTACAACTATTCTGTTTGCAACACTTACTGGTTACTACCTATACAAGGCGAAAAAGTTAGAAAGGTATGTAGAGATTCCCAGAATCCCGTTGGAAGTTCAAGAGCTAAAGCTTATGGACATCTGGGAGGGCATCGTGAAATACGCTGACATCAACAAGTCGGAAGCAAACATAGGCTCTCTGCTACTTGAAGTGGATAAGAAGGGGAACGTGGAGGCGTTCATGCTGGAGTTCTGGGCTAAGAACCGAGGTTATAAATATTTCCATGTCGAGAGCGGAGAGGACGGGATGCTGCACATCTGCTCTTACGCTATGGAGAACATTGAAGTAACGCTTAGTCCCGAGAAGATTTTCAAAGAAATGGACGGATTTGGGCTTGTAAATTTCCTTAGAGACTGCAAAGGCGGCATGACAATCTACGGCAGCGTGTTGCATGGGAGCGCTCAATACGATGGCAAATATGTTCCCATATATTTACTGGAAGATGGCGAGCGCAAAAGCCTTCCAGAAATAGATTTTCATTCGTGGGACATACATTTCCCAATAAAGGTTTTTGAAAAGGAGGGAGAAAACACAACAATATACTTCATCGAATAAGTTGAAAGGAAACTGGGATATACTCTGACTTATCTGCTCGTTATTCGCCAGACGTTGCGTAAATCTCGTAAGGCATTATTTTTTTGTTTACTCTCTTCTTGCCTTTCAGCTTATTTATCAAGTCTGCTGCCTTCTCTTTTTTCTTATGCGTCTCTAACCTCGCAGCAAGTGCCGCAAGCTCTTCCTTCTTCGTATGTTCGTATTCCTTCTCCTCAGCCTTCTTCTCCTCAACCTCTACTACTTCTTCCTCTTCTACTTTTGCATGAAAAACAGATTCCAAAATTCATCCCTCCATAGAGTGCGTTCTCGCTCCATCTTAACCCGTATAAACTAAGGAATACTTTGTATAAATAACTTATGGCAATTTAAAGAATTTGTTTTTATGAGTGGTTGATATGAAACTTATAGACGTGGCTCTGGGCGAAGAGAGCGCCGACCTCGTGATAAAGGGCGTGAACGTCGTCAACGTGATGAGTGGTGAGATTCACGAGGCGGACATTGCCGTTTGCGATGGCAAAATAGCCGGCTTGGGAAAGTATTCAGGCAGGGAAGAAATGGACGCAAGAGGGTTTTATGCCGTTCCGGGCTTAATAGACGGGCACACGCACATTGAGATGAGCATGCTCTCTGTCTCCGAGTTCGCCCGTGTCGTCGTTCCGAGAGGGACGGCGGCGGTTGTTGCCGACCCGCACGAGATTGCGAACGTGCTCGGCGTAGAAGGCGTTCGCCTGCTCCTTGAGGAAGCGAAACGCACGCCGCTTAAGGTCTTCTGCATGGCGCCGTCCTGCGTGCCGGCGACATCCCTCGAAACGGCAGGTGCGGAAATAGGCGTCGCTGAGATTCAAGAGCTCCTCAAGACAGCGGGGGTGCTCGGCGTTGCGGAGATGATGAATTTCCCCGGCGTCCTCTCTAAGGATGAAAGTGTCCTTGCGAAGATTGCTGCCGCTCGTGCGCTTCGGCGTCCGGTGGACGGGCACGCTCCTTTACTGAGTGGGAAGGAGTTGAACGCTTACGTCGCCGCCGGAATAAGGTCTGACCATGAAAACACGAGTTACGAGGAGGCGCTTGAAAAGCTGCGTCTTGGGCTGCGGGTGATGGTGCGAGAGGGCTCTGCCGCAAGGAATCTCAAATCGATTGCACCTCTGCTCAGAGAAAAGGACGGACGGAACTTATTGCTCGTCACTGATGGCGACCGCACGCCTAAAGACTTGAAGGAGCAAGGTTATCTGGATTACGTGCTGCGAAGGGCGATTGAAGAGGGAGTTGACCCTGTGCGGGCGGTGCAGATGTGCACGATTAACGTCGCCGCCTATTTCGGGCTTGACGTTCATCCGGGCATCGGGGCGTTGACGCCGGGCATGGTCGCGGATATCGTTTTGCTGCGGAACTTGGAGCGTTTCGAGGTTGAGCGGGTTATAATTGACGGGAAACCGATTTCGCCCGCAAGCTTCAAAACGATGTTTAAATACCCGGAACACGCGACAAAAACTGTCCGCATCAAAGAAGTGACGCCTGCGGACTTCCACATAGATTTGAACGGCAGGAGGAAAGTTAGGGTCATAGGGATTATTGAAGGGGAAATTTTGACCGACGAGATAATCAAAGAGGTAGAAGGCGTGGATGTGGACGCCGACGTTTTGAAAATTGCGGTGCTGGAGCGGCACGGACGCACCGACGGGAATATCGGCTTGGGCTTCGTTTACGGCTTCGGGCTGAAGCGGGGCGCAGTTGCGTCCTCAGTAGCCCATGACTCTCATAACATCGTAACGGTCGGCACGAATGACGAGGATATGGCGTTGGCGTGCAACCGCCTTCGGGAGCTCGGCGGCGGGATTGTCATCTGCGACCGCCGTATCGTCGCGGAGCTCCCGTTGCCCATTGCCGGACTCATGAGCGACAAGCCGCTCGAAGAAGTTATCTCAAGGCTCGAAGCGTTGGAAAAAAGTGTAAGGAAGTTGGGTTGTAAGCTGCGCTCGCCGTTCATCACGATGTCGTTCCTCGCACTTCCCGTCATCCCAAAGCTTAAAATCACGGACAAGGGGCTCGTGGACGTCGAAGCTTTCAAGCTCGTAAGCCTTGTCGTAGGATGAACATTGTTCGAACCAAATACAACGGTATGCCTGCTACTTCTTAGCGAGTCTGGCGAGGTGCCCATATTTCTTAGCCGCCTCCACCATCGCACGCATGTTTGCGAGCGGCGTCTTCGTCCCGAAACCGCACCCCGGCGCCAGCACGTCTATACCCTCTTCTATCGCCGTCTTTGCTTGTTCCATCACATCCTCTGGGCTCTTCTTTATCAGCGTGTGCAACTGGTCCAGTCCGCCGACGAGCGCCACACGGTCGCCGACGAGCTCACGTGCCTCCCGCACGGGAATCATCTGCGGCTCCGGGATGGACAATCCGTGAGCGCCGAGACTCGCAAGCTCGTTTATTATCCGCCTTGGATCTGAGCAGTGGTGCGCAACCATGTAAACGCCCATCTTCCGTATTTTGCCCGCGACCTCTTTGTCTATGGGGAAGAAGACCTCAGGATACTCTTTCACCCTGCTGGAAATGCCGACGTTGTAGAAGATGACGTCGGCGCCGGCGTCCACGACTGCCTCAGCGAATGCGAGACTCATCTCGCTTACTTTTTTGGCAAGCTTCACCGTGTCATCTATGTTCGTCTTCACCCACATCATCACCTTCATTATGTCAACCAAAGCACCACCGAGCGACATCGTCGCCGGCGCTATCACCATGACAGTCAGCGGCAGCTTTGCGGCGTTGCACTTCGGCTTCAAAATCTCAATCGCCTTTAACACCACAGACGGCAACTCCGCATCTCTCGGGTCTGGAATTTCCAGCTTGTCTATGTCCTCTGGGCTCTTTATTGGAACTTCTTCAACCATGGGCTGCGTGTCTTTCTTCCACTTGTAAAGCTTTGTGCCAAGCGCACTCGCCTCGGTATAAACAATAAAAGGAATTCTGATGCCTTCGAGTCCGGCATGTTCGAAAGCCGCCCACGCCAGCTTCGCCATCTTCTCAGCGTCCTTATGCGCCTCCGGGAAGAAGGCGCCGCTCGCC
>QMVQ01000047.1 GCA_003661185.1 Candidatus Alkanophagales archaeon
CGGCACCGCGGCTTAAATTTGTGACGCGGGAAGCTGCCACCGGAGATTAAAAGTAACCGGACCTGAGAGTGGGACGGGACACGTGCTACACACCCGTTGCCGAGGCTCGTGAGCGGAATGTCGGTAAGGGACTTAAGTGCTACCTCAATTACTCTGCGAAAATATCAAAGTCGAATAGTTGTTTTTCATCCTTGAACAGCACGTCCTTAGCAACCGCCTCGCCGCTTTCCCTCTTCATCTTCGCTCTAATTTCCCTCAAAGCTTCCTTCTTCACCTTTATCCCTAAAAGCTTAGAGTCCTTCTTGAAAACAATCTTAGGCGTCCCCTCGCACCACTTCACTTTCAAATTTCCCCTCCCCACGGTGCAGCCCGTCGAAACTTGTATTCCGTCGATGATACACGACGCCGGCGGCTTGCTATCTGTCTCCACGACGACGCTCAGCTCGTATTTCGCAGCTCCGAGCCTTTCCAACGCAAAAAGCCCCATCTTCAAGCCTAAAACGAGAAAAGGCCCCAAGTGCCCGTGGAATTCCACTGCTCTCTTTACGAGTCTCGAGTCCACTTTCGCACCCCTCAGAAATTACGGGTTAAAAACTCCTTTAAACTCCTGAGAAAGTCAGTTCCTACGTCCGGCGACGCCACGACCCCGACGACTTCCGGCTTTCCGCCTGCTGAGCATCCTTTTGCTCTACAAAGCTGGATGAGCGGCGTCAGGTCGAGGGCAAGGTGCGTCCGCACGTAAATTTGGACGAAGCTGTCCTGCTCTCGCTCCATTTCGAAACCCCTATTCACGACGACGACAATTTTCTCGGGGTTTGCAGCCGCAAGTCGCCTCGTCACCGCCGAGATTATGTGGAGACGGGTGTCCAACTCGCAGATTAAAACGTTACATCCGCTTGCAGTTTTGATCTCCTGCTTTTGCTGCTCATTACATCCTGAAACGCACTTCTCAATCTCCGCCCGCACATTTTCAGCTCTTTCACGCCATTCCTTTACTTTCAGCACGTCTTGAGGCTTCTCAGCCTCCAGAAGTTTAAGGACGGCATCCTCAACGCACTCGTTGCATCCGACTCGGTAATTCGAGTCAACAAGCTCTACAACATGCAAAAATTCCTCAAAGCTCATATTCACGCCGTCTAAAAACCTTTTAACATCTTGATAAGCTTTTGTCTTTTTTATCCCCCCCTCAAGGTCGCCAACTGCCCCCAAGACTTTTAGGAATTCGCAATGCGGCAATGTTACGTAATTGCGGAAATGCTCAGCCAGCAGCCATGACGCCGACGGATACTTCTCTCTGCTTTCCCCCTTAATAATCGGATTCACGTGCGTCACGCTCGCCTCTTGGATTTCTTCTTGGACGTGATGGTCGAAAATCCACAGCTCCTCAGCGCCGACGAACCTCTTTAAACGCAAAACTTCTTCCTTAGGAAAGCATATGTCTGCAAAAATCACTAAATCATAGTCTCCTTGCAGGCGCAAGCTCTTAAGCGAGTAGATGCCAATTTTCGGCGTAACATTCGTTATTTTCGCAGGTGGCTCGCCGAAGACGCCACGTCGCAGCAGAAGATAAAGGAGCGCTGCGGAACTTATGCCGTCGGCATCCCAGTGATGAACTATTAGGCAACGCATTGTCAACGCCGTTTAAAACTTAGTCTAATTTAAAGAAAGCTTTTTAAACACACTGAGTATTCATGGGGGTATGGGGCGGCTAACTAAGTCTCATGTGTTTGTAGCTCTGACGTGCGCATACGCAGCATTCTTATTTTACTTGTCGTCGCTACCATCGCCTCCGCAGCCCTGGGACTGGCAGTTTTTGTATAAGTTTGCTGCCCTGCTTGAAGATTGGGGCGTTAGCTTTCTCGTATATCCTTTTTACATAGCATATAAGCATCCTGATAAGTTTGCACACACCATCCTGTATATGGGCTTTGGCTTGTTACTGTATCTCACATTGAGGGCAAGGAGCAGCGTTCCCCGTGCGGCGGCACTCTCGCTGCTCATCGGCACGTTTTATGGCGCTACTGACGAATTCCATCAGAGTTTCGTACCTTATCGCTCTGCAAACGCCATGGATTTGCTCGCTGACGTCGTAGGTTTGCTGCTGGCACAATTGCTCATTTTTATATACCTCGGCATTAAAAAGATGTGGGGGTGAGCGGATGCTTTCTGCGATTCTGAGTGCCCTACGCATAATTTTTGGGCTTATCTTCCTGCTATTCGTGCCGGGCTACGCACTGACGCTGGCGCTTTTTCCGAGGAAGGAGGAAATAACCCTAATTGAGCGCGTAGGCTTTGCGGGCGTGTTGAGCATCGTCGCCGACATCCTCACAACGCTCTTTATAGATTTAGTTTTAGGCATACCGACAACCGCCATTAACATAGTCATCGCTCTTCTCTGCCTGACGGCGCTGGCGCTGCTCATTTGGAGGTTAGAACTACTTTTTATGAAGCTGCTCGAGCGGCGAAAGCTTTCAAAAGGGTCTTGAACGTCGCAGACGCTTGAGAAAGCTGTCAATAAATTTTTATGCAAAGCCCTCTTAATGTGTGAAGGAATGCAGAAGTCGGAGCGAGGAGTGAAATTAAGCGAGTTTATTCCGATGCTTGGTGCTCGCGCCCCTTTGAAAAGCTATCAAGTCAAGAACGTCAAGAGGATAAAAGAGGTTGCCGAGAAGTTTCACAAGGATGTAGGGACTTACGAGTGCGTGAAGCACGTTCTTAAGAGCGGAGTTGTTGCCAAGGACGTTCTGGTTTTGGAAACAGGACACCAGCCGAATTTCATGCCGTATGCGGGTGTTTGGCGTAAAGCTTTCCTGCTCGACTTCCTCGCTAAGAAAATTGCCGAAGGTGGCAGGGCGTGCGTCGCAATTTTCGGCTTCGCAGACTATAACTTATGCACTGCGAAGTGAATATACAGAATAGAATACCCTCGGCGACGAAGGACGGCTTTGAGACCATAGGATTCAAAATTTCAGGTAAAGACCGCTGGAAGAGGTTTGACTGCATATCAAAGCCTTCAGAGGACGAGTGGGCAAGTGCGCTCGAAAGGATTACTGCAGTTTACAAGAAGTGCTGCGATGATGAAAGCATAAAGAACCTTGAAGCAGTGAAAGAGCTGCTCTGGCGTTGCTACGAATCTGCTAAAAGTTTTTCGGACGTTAATGCATTTTTCCTCTCAAAGGTTTGTAACGAGCTTTGGGGGTTGGAAGTGTTGTTTTTCAGATATTCTGACGTGCAGCGTGCTGGGATTTTCGTAGAGGAGTGGGAGAAAATAATCTCGCAGCTCTCAAAGTTTAATGAGTTGCATGACGAAATCGTGCGTGAAAAGGGGTTGGAAGACATAGGATATTGTGGCAGGAACTCCGTTCCTTTTTGGTATCACTGTAGTTGTGGCGGGAAGGTTCCCCTCTTCATGGACAGCCCCCCTCTCGCTTATGGCGAGTGCCCGGTGTGTGGCGAGATGTATGAGCTGAACCTTGAAAGTTTAAAAGAGCTCTTTGGGAGCATGAGTCCGAATGCAATTACGAGGAATCTTGTATTTTCGGAGGGTCTGGGTGTTGCACTTTTCATTTCAGGTGCGGGCGGCGGCTTGAGATACGGGCTCGTCTCCGACGGGATTTCGAAAGAGTTGGGTTTTAACGTGCCGGTGACACTAATGTGGCGTGGCAGAGATTACTACTTGGGAGCTGCGCACAGGGCTGCGCTAAATGGATTGATGAAAGCCTTCGGGTTGAACCCTGATGACTTTTTAGATGAAGACACGCTCATTTTAAAGGCTGCACGCAAGAGAGAGATGCTTGCGAGTGAGATAAGGAGTTTAGAGGATGAGCTACGTGTTGAAGGCGGCGGCAAGAGTGCCGTTGTGAAGAAACTTAAGAGATGCAGAGGGCAATACATAAGCACGGATACGCAAACTAAGGTTGCCGGCAAGGTTTTCTCGCTCATACCCTCTATTCTTGATGTATTCGTCTCGGTAGGCGTTGAGAGCGTGCCGAAACGCTGGGAGGCGGCGCTCTCCGAGAGCATAGAAGTCTCAGCCGACGAGTTTTACAGCATCGAGAAGGACGTTGTTTATGGAGATGATAGCGTGCCGCTCATTTATAGGAGCGTGCAGCGTCTTTACGAGCGGAACAAGGAAATAGACCCCCTAGGCATCCTTAAGCCCGAGTGAGCAAAACCAATAAATAATTTTAACCAACTTTGCCTGTGTTCGAAAGGATTTTAGTTCTGAGCCCGCATACCGACGATGGCGAGCTGGGATGTGGCGGCAGTCTCGCAAAGTTCATAGAAGGCGGCGGTGAAGTCTTCTACGTTGCGCTTTCGAGCTGTGAGAAGTCTGTTCCTGAGGGGTTCCCAGAAGACATTTTGAAAAAAGAGGTCAAAAAGGCTACGAAAATATTGGGCATAAAGAGGGAGAATCTGCTGCTCTTCGAATACGAAGTCCGGGAGTTCCCAAGACTTAGGCAGGAAATATTGGACACGCTTATTGAAATTAGGGCGGAAATAAAACCAGATGTCGTCTTCACACCGTCGTCATACGACACGCATCAAGACCACAAAGTGACGAGGGACGAGACGCTGAGGGCGTTCAAGAAATGCACGGTCTTGGGTTACGAACAACCATGGAACAATATTACGTTCGACACCACGGCTTTTGTGCGGCTTGAGGAGAGGCACATCGAGAAAAAGATAGAGGCTTTGAGCTGCTATGAATCACAGAAAGCAAGACCTTATTTCAACAGCAGCTTTATAAAGAGCCTCGCAAGGATGAGAGGCGTGCAGATAGATGTCGAATACGCAGAGGCGTTCGAGGTCATAAGATGGATAATTCATTAACCCTCAACGCTTAAATCAGCAACGAACGTCACCACCAGCAAATTTTAAATGCAAACATAAGAACCAATAAGAGATGGCGGAAAAGCGGTTTCGGCTCGATTCTCTGCTGACGCACACGAGGAAGGCGGCGGACGAGCGCCTGCTCGGCGAGGCGGCGAGGGAGAGCTGTATGGTGGCGGCGAGGGTGCTTTGCGACGTCGTGAGGACAACGCTCGGCCCCCGAGGGATGAGCAAGATTCTGGCGGAGGACGCCCGCCCCCTCCTAATCTCGAAGGACGGCTACTCCGTGATCACGGGACTCGTTGCCGAACACCCCGCTGCACGGCTCATCATCGAACTCGCAAAGGCGCACGGCAACGTCCACGGCGACGGCGTGACCTCGACGCTGATTCTCACAGGGGAGTTGCTCGAAAAGGCTGAATCGCTCCTGCATATGGGTTTGCATCCGGTCTTAATTTTCGACGGCTTCAAAAAAGCGATGGAGATAAGTTTGGCGCTCATGAATGCCCTTTCGGTCTCAGAAGACTTTTTCTCGTCTGAGGAGATGCGGTATGCTGTTGCGAGGACATCCCTGAAGGAGTATGCAAATGAGAAGCTTTGTCGGCGCATTGTGGAAGCAGTAGGGCATGTTAAGAGGGCAAATGAGGACATAGATGAGTATATAGCGATAAAAGAAGTGGAAGGGGACAGATTTGAGGATACGGAACTCATTGATGGCTCTGTGTTGTTCAGCCTGCTGCCGCCAGGCGTTCCTAATCGGATTGAGGATGCGAAAATTGCAATAATCAAAGACCCGCTCACCACAGAGCGTGCGGAACTTGTTACGCACGTGGTGCTGGACCCGATGCAAATGGCGGGCTTTTTGAGGGAAGAAGAAAAACTTTTGAGTCGGATGGTCAGCAGAATCGTAGAAGCAGGCGCCAATGTCATTATTTGCACGAAAACGATAGACAGCAGGGCGTTAGGGCTCCTCGCAAGACATGGCATCATGACGATAAGATTGGACAGGCATGAAGAATTGAACCATATATCGCTGGCAACCGGCGCAAACATCGTGAAGAGCGTCTGGGACCTGAAAAAAGAGGATTTAGGATATGCTAAGCTCGTGGAACATCGAAAAATCGTAGAGGAGGATATAATTTTCTTTGAGGGCTGCAAGGAGGCAAGAGCTTGCACGTTCTTCGTGCGTGGCGGCACGAAGGAGATAGCGGCAGAGCACAGCCGTCTTATATACGCAGCGACGCACGCCGTTGCCAGCGTTTTTGACGAGCCGTTTGTGGTTGCGGGCGGCGGCGCCATCGAGACCGAGCTTTCACTCCGCCTCCGCAAAGAGGCGCAGAAGGAAACGACGAAGAAGCAACTCCCGATGCTGGCATTCGCAGAGGCGCTTGAAGCGATTCCAAGGACGCTTGCCGAGAACTGTGGGCTTGACGCCCTTGATGCTCTGGCGAAGCTCAAAGCCATGCACCAGGACGACCCACACGTCGGCATCTGCTTCAAGAACGGCGAAGCCCTCTTTGCAAACGCCCTCAAGGAAGGAGTCATCGAGCCGCTGAGCATAAAGCGGCAGATGCTTGTCGGCGCCGTCGAAGCCGTCGAGCTTATCCTGCTGACGGACGGCATCCTCAGGGATAGAGAACGCATGAAAAAGGTAAAAGAAGCGGAGCGACGGAGAAAGTTGGGGCTGGAGGCAGAAGAAGAAATAAAGGAGAAAGAAGTGTTCACAAGAGAGAACCTGACTAAAAAATTCACCTACGACTGAGTTTGTTTCTTCTTAGCCGCAGGCAGCTTTCCGAGGAGGATATTCGCTAAGATGTTTCTTTGGATTTCGGAGGTGCCCTCGACCATCGTGCCCGCTCTTCCGTCCCGGAAGAAGCGCTCGACGTCGTATTCGACGGCGTATCCATGCCCACCGAGGATTTGCATTGCTTCCAAACATACTTCAACGGCAACCTCGCCAGCGACGAGCTTCGCCATCGATGCCCATTTCGTCGGCGCAAACCCCGCATCCAATAGGCTCGCCGCTTTATATACCATGAGGCGCGCGGTCTCGATTTTCACGAGCATGTCCGCAAGCTTGTGCTGGATTGCTTGGAACTCGCAGATTTTCCTGCCGAAGGCTTCTCGCTGCTTTGCGTATTCAAGCGCCCTGTCAAAGGCGCCTTGAGCAATCCCGACGTGGACGGCGGCGGTGTTCGTCCTCGTCTCGTTGAACGTCTCCATAAGATAGTAGAAGCCTCGGTTCTCCTCGCCGACGAGGTTTTCGAGCGGGACTCGAACGTCCTTCAACACGACGTCACAGGAGTCTTGGCAGTGCCTTCCCATCTTCTCGATGGGCGTCGTCTCGAAGCCTTCTGCTGAAGTTTCGACGATGAAGGCGCTGATACCTTTATGCCGAGCGTCAGGCTTAGTCTTCGCAAATACGACGCCCCAGTCCGCAACCTTTGCATTCGTAATGAACATTTTGCTGCCGCTAAGCACGTATTCGTCGCCGTCTTTCTGAGCGACGGTCTTCATGGAGGCGACGTCGCTCCCTGCATCAGGCTCGGTCACACCGAGAAAGCTGATGCTCTCGCCCCTCGGAATCGCAGGCAGATACTTCTCCTTCTGCTCCTCAGTCCCGAAGTAGTAAACCATCGGGCAGCCCATCGCCGTTAGCTGGATGGCGTAACCAATCCCACTGTCCGCCCTTGCAAACTCTTCGGCGATGATTGCGTTTTCGACGGCACCGAGTCCGGCGCCGCCATACTCCTCAGGAATCCACACCGCAATATATCCCAGCCTCGCCGCTTTTTTCAGAATTTCAAACGGAAACTCGCCAGATTTGTCAAAATCCCGCCCCCGCGGCTTTATTTCTTTCTCCGCAAACTCATGAACCGCCTCCTTTATCGCTCTCTGCTCTTCATCAAGCTCGAACTTCATCCTACCACCGAGGATACATCTGTTGCCAAACTACATCTGTGGCATTGCTACCCCCGCCGACGCCCAGCCCGCTCCCATTTTAGTCCTGCTTTTTCCAGCCGCAGCAGCGTCGTCTCGTAAGGGTCAGCCACTTCCTCCTCCAGCATCTCCAAGAGACGGGCATCTATATTCTTCAATTTCCTTAGAAGGCTCGTCCGCTCCTCGCCACTCATTATTCTCGGGTCGCTCATCACCGCAACGTGAAAGCTGAGCCCGTGCCTTATCAGATTCCTTATCGCCTCAAATGGTAGCTCGAACGCCGCCTCGACGGCGCCCGTCTTCCTTGAAAACGCCCCAGGCGTCCCTGCCTTCAGCGAAACTCGCACGTGCACCTTCTCGAACCTCGAAAGCTCGGCGACGTAACTCTGGTCGGCGAGGAGGATACCGTTGGTCTCGAGGATGAAAAGCTCGTAAGGCGAGCGCTCCACGAGCTCAAGCAGCTCTAAAAGGTGCCGCCGGCAGAGCGTCGGCTCCGCACCTGAAATTCTCAGCTTACGGACTTTCCGCCGCCGAGCCACTTCGTCAAGTCTCTTGAAAGCTTCCTCCGGCGAGTAGAATTTACCAAACCTTTCAGGAAACTCCCTGCCCAAGCCAACCCAGCAGAAGACGCAGCGCAGGCAGCAGCCGACGGCGTAGCCCGTCGCAATTCCGCCATAAACGCCGACGACGTAGAAATCTGTGTATTTTCTCTTATTTCCACGACACACTATTTTCTCGGTGCGGCGGGCGAGCCCCACCGGGTCGAACCTCGCAGAGGCGGGCGTCAAGAAGCGAGGATACATTATCTTTTGTTCGCAATCTCGACTTTTCTTACTTGCCTTAGGCGAAAATGGAAAGAGTTATAAAATAGGGATTTTAAGAAGCAATCAAATTTGCGGTGTGTTGATTAGGGCGGCGCCTCAGGCGCTAGCTTAACGGTGATACGGGATGAAAATAGGCGTGTATGTGTGCCATTGTGGGATAAACATTGCGGCGACGGTGGACGTCGAGCGTGTGGTGGAGTTCGCCTCTAAGCTCCCGAACGTTGCGGTCGCCCGTCACTACATGTATATGTGCTCGGACCCCGGGCAGGACCTAATAAAGAAGGACATTGAGGAGCTAGGACTGGACAGGGTAGTGGTGGCGGCGTGCTCACCGCGGATGCACGAGCCGACGTTCCGCGGCGTTCTCGAGGAAAAAGGGCTCAATCCCTACTTCTTCGAAATGGCTAACATCCGCGAACACTGCTCCTGGGTGCATGAGGATAAGGAGGAGGCAACAAAGAAAGCAATGGATTTGGTGAAAAGTGCGGTGGCGAGGGCAGCATTGCTGGAGCCGCTTGAGGAGAAAGAGGCGGACGTGACACCCGCAGCGCTCGTGATAGGCGGCGGCGTCGCCGGGATGTATGCAGCGCTCGACATTGCGGACGCAGGTTTCAAGGTCTATTTAGTGGAGAAGTCGCCGACGATAGGCGGGAAGATGGCGATGCTGGATAAGACATTCCCGACGCTGGACTGCTCTGCGTGCATCCTCACGCCGAGGATGGTGGACGTCGCCCGCCATCCGAACATCGAGCTTTTAACGTATTCCGAAATAGTCTCGGTGGAGGGTGCGGTCGGCAACTTCAAGGTCACGGTCAAAAAG
>QMVQ01000048.1 GCA_003661185.1 Candidatus Alkanophagales archaeon
CCCGTTAAAACGAGTGGCTTCCCCCAGATAAACACGCCACCACGGCTGGGGTCGGGCGGTTCACGCGCCCCGCTGCCACCCATCTCACCTTCCTCAAAGCGGGAAGTCTCTTGACGAGTGGCACATTTTCCTTGCACAGGGGATACCTGTGCTTGAAAATAATATGCATTCAAAGTATTTAAGGATTTTCCCTCCCCTTCCCCTAATTCACCCACCGATTGAAATCAGTGGTCCTCTTAGCGACATTTTATAGATGAGAAAATCGGGGATGTTTTCGAGAGCTATTATGGAACGCCGGAATATCCTGCAAACATGTGGATATCGCCGAAAAAAGAGGGGGTCTCGGTAGCGGCAGGCATCATGCTTTCCGAAATGGCGGAGATGAAGATGACGTTGCGGGAGCTGGTCAGCTACATGATCAAACACCACCCAATAATGGCGGAGAAACTGAAGAATGCGAAGACCGTCCTTGAGCAGCCGTCCATGATTTTCTATCCCGGAACTGTCTCAAAGCCCCACTACAATGGCGCGATACTCGCAGGTGAAGCCGCCGGGCACACTGTTGCGGCGACGGGCGCCGGCATACACTGGAGCATGGTCGGCGGGGAGCACGCAGCTACGGCAGTGGCGAACGCCTTGGAAAAGGACGACGTCAGCGAGGCGGCGCTTAGCGAGGGGGACAGGCTCGTCAAGGAGGAAATAGGCGAGTATCTGGAGCTAGGCGTGAAGATGCGGGCGAAGACCTTCGACGTGAAGGGTCGTGAAATGCTTATAGAGGGGCTGAAGGCAAGCGAGGCTGCAAGAAAAATGTTCTTGGAAATGCTCTCTGGCAAAGCCCGATTCACAGAAACCGCAAGGTTCTGGTAACTTCCTATTTTTTCCTTCCCAACTTGAATTCATGAAAGTGTTTGTTGAAGAAATAGGTGTGCGGAGCGAGACGCCTGTGGACATCTTGGATGTGACCGAAAAGATTTTAAGCGTCGTTCGGCGGAGCGGCGTGCGTAATGGCGTTGTCGTTGTGTTCACGAAGCACACAACAGCTGCCGTTGCGATAAACGAGAACGAGAGACGGCTGAAGCAGGACGTGCTTTCCGTGCTCCAAAAACTCGTGCCTAAAGGTGCGGGCTACAAGCACGATGAAATTGACGATAACGCTCATGCGCACATACAGGCGATGCTCCTTGGCGTCAGTGAAGCTATACCGATAAACGATGGTGAGCTACAGCTCGGCACTTGGCAAAGAGTGTTCTTCGTGGAACTCGACGGACCACGCTCGAGACGGCTAACGATACAAATCATAGGAGAATAGTGGAAGAGCAAAGTAAAACGGTAAAGAATCACCGGAATCTACGAAGAGAAGAGAGAAATATAAAGAACGAGTTGCATTTGAATTTGGAGAATCGCTCCTCATGCACAGGGGAGTCTCTTAACAAGAGTCCGTTTATTCGAGGTGTAGGCTGGGAGAGTCCAAATTATGAATCAAAGTTACGTGGTTATTTGTTCATATCAACTTGTGACGTGTGATGGCAGAGCTCTCAGCTCACTTTCTTGAACTTAGCCACGAAGAAGCCACCGGAGTCGCTGAGATGCGGGTAGAAGCGGGCGCACTTCTGGACTTCGCTGCTGAATTTCTTGCCTTGCCACTCTTCCACACCATGCTCGTGTTTTAATGCGACGTTCACGGGCTCCAGCCGCAGGCCCTCGAATCTGCTGAGGACGAAATCCACGACTTCTTCATTCTCTTCGGGCGCAAAAGTGCAGGTAGAATACACGAGCGTGCCGCCTTTTTTTAAGAGACGAACGGCTCTCAGCATCAGCCCCTTCTGCAGCCGACTCAGGCTCTTAATCGCGCCGAGGGGCACGCCCTCGAAGACGTTCCAGTCCTTGCGCACATTGCCCTCACAAGAACAAGGCGCATCAACAAGTATCTTGTCGAATTTGACTTTTAGGGGAAACCTCCTGCCGTCGAACGTCGTGATTCCGACGTTCACGACGCCGAGCCGCTCGCAATTCCAGCGCAGCGCCGGGACCTTGCCGCTACTTTTGTCGTTAGCGACGATGAAGCCCCTGTTCTGCATGATTTGCGAGATTTGCGTCGTCTTGTTGCCGGGCGCCGCACAGAGGTCCAGCACAAGCTCGCCCGCTTTGGGCTCGAGGACGACCGGCGGAATCATCGAAACTTCCTCTTGCCCGTGGATGTTCCCGACGAGGTAGTCATAAGCGAGCGCTTTTATCGAGGCTTTAATACGAAGCCCGTGCGCATACCAGCTAAACTCTTGAAACTCAATGCCTTTCTCCCGCAGCCTGCGTTTCGCCTCTTTCGTCGTGGTTTTGAGCGTGTTCACTCGTATTGTCGTCGGAAGTTTTCGTTGCGCTGCCTTCATGAAGCCGTCAAAGTCCGGAATTATGTCCTTATACCGGGCAAGCTTGCAGATTTTCGTCATTTCCTCAAAGTTTTTTTGACATTCTTTCCAAAAGAGAAGTATGCCGGTTTCGCCGTTTCAGATTTACACCTTGCTGCCGAAGACGAACTGCAAGAAGTGTGGTTACATCTGTATGGGTTTTGCCGCCGCCCTCGCTTCGATGGAGGCGCGGCCCGAAGATTGCCCTGAGTTGCTGAAGCCTGAGTTTGCGGAGAACCTCAAAAAGATAAAAGAGTTGCTGCCGACGGGCGAGAAGGCTGAAACAGGGCTGATAATCACGGAGGAGCGATGTATAGGTTGCGGCGTCTGCGTGGTCGTTTGCGAGGAGAACAGGGCGAGCGAGGAAATCGCCGCAGGCAAGGGTCCGAGGTTCGACGCCGCCGTGGTCCTTCGTGTTGAAGACGGCGTGATAAAGCTCGTGAGTCCTGAAAAGTGCAAGCGGACGTTCAAAACACCAGTTTTCTGCAGGGCATGCGTTGAACACTGCCCAACCGGCGCCATAGAGCTTGTTGGTTGACGATAAGGCTATAGTGCCGCACGTGGCTGATGACCGCTTTACACCGCTCGTCGGATACGCTGGCGCCGCATGATGCCGCAGCACGACACGCAACACCGTGCTAATCAACAACGCCCGCGATCTTCAGCAGTTTTTTCGTGTCCTCATGAAGCTCGTCCCAGAGCCGCAGTATGTCCTCTTTGCTCGCCCAAAGCGCCTCACCAACGTCGTCATCGGGCTTCAGCTCCCCGCCGACAACTTCCGCCAAATAATCTATATAAATGACGTGGAGCTTCGTTTCGTCATTCTCCTTGACTATTCGCTCGAACGGGATGAGAGGGCGTGTTAGTTTTATATGTAGGTGCGTTTCTTCTGCCACTTCCCTCAAAATTCCATCCTCTATGCTTTCTCCCAATTTCAGTCTCCCGCCGGGGCATATCCACTTCCCGGACCAGAAGCTTTTATACTCGGGGACGTGCCTCACGAGCAGAATTCTCCCACGGCGGTCTTTTATCACGGCGCCCACAGCCACTACTATTTGCCCTCCCATAATCTTACAAAATATAATTATCAAAAGAGATAGCATGGAAACGATTCTTCTGGAGAAAGATGATGAAGGGGTGGCGACGATCACGCTGAACCGCCCCAAAGCGTTGAATGCCTTCAACATGAAGATGTTTGAGGAACTTTCGGCTGCGGTGAGCGACGTGCGTTCTGACCGCAACGTGAAAGTCGTAATCATAACCGGCGCCGGTCGCGCATTCAGTTCGGGCATCGACATCACGATGCTCAACGAGTTCAAGAAAATGGGCTTAGCGGCGATAAGAGACTTCATAAGAGGGGCGCAAGGCACGTTGAACGCTCTTGAAGATATGGAGAAGCCTGTAATTGCGGCGATTAACGGCTACGCTTTAGGTTTAGGTTGCGACCTGACGCTGGCGTGCGATATCAGGATTGCTTCTGAAGATGCGGGGTTCGGCGAGTTTTACGTGCGTGTCGGGCTCGTCCCCGACATGGGCGGGACGCAACGCCTCCCCCGAATCGTAGGAGTCGGAAAGGCGAAAGAGCTGATATTTACGGGCAAAATGATAGACGCAAAGGAGGCAGAAAGGATACGCTTGGTGAATAAGGTCGTTCCGAAGGACAAGCTCATGGACGAAGCAAGAGCGTTTGCGCTACGCCTTGCAAAAGGTCCAACCGTGGCTATCGGGCTTGCGAAAATCGCAATTAACAAAGGGCTCGGCACTGATATCAAGACGGGTTTGGAATATGAAGTCCATGCGCAGAGCATTTGCTTCCAGACTGAAGACGTGGAGGAGGGTATAAAAGCATTCTTGGAGAGGAGAGAACCGAAGTTCAAGGGGCGTTAGTTGGTGGGAGTAATAGATTTGCAGTTTGCTACACCATTGGGCTGTAATCCGACAACCCCTTAATTTTTATTATATAATCTCCTTGCAGTGGGGAGCGAAGGCTCTGAGTTTGAAAGCACGTTAGTGGTGCGGCTAAAGAACGCCCGCAGCGTAGTCGTGTTCGGCGTGGGCAATGAGCTTCGGGGCGACGATGCCGCTGGGCGGCTCGTAGCCGAACGCCTTAAGGGTTTCGAGTGTGGAATCGAGGTAAAGAGCTTTGCGGTAGGTGCCGCCCCTGAGAACTTCACTGGTATTCTGAGGGAGCTAAAGCCATCGCATGTTATTTTTGTGGACGCTGCAGATTTCAGCGGCTATGCGGGCGAGGCGAGGGTCATTGGAGAGGGCGAAATCATGGAAGGGACGCCCTCAACACATACCGTCTCTTTAAATGTGCTTGCAAAATACATCAGGATGCAATACGGCTGTGAGGTTATAGTGATAGGAATACAGCCCAAAAACACGTCTTTCAGCGCCGAAGTTTCGCCCGAAGTGCGGGCGGGCGTCGAGGCTCTTGCGGCTTCTCTCAAGAAAATCTTTTCTTCAATAGCGGCGAATAGCAGGTGACGGTGATGAGCGGCGAGAAGACTACCAAACATTGGGCGGAGGAAATAGCTGAGGAGGTGTTCAAGCGGCGTAGCGCAAAAAAGCACGTCGTAGCCACGGGAATAACACCTTCGGGACATATCCACATCGGAAACCTCCGTGAAATAATAATAGCGGATGCCGTTCGTAATGCACTTTTGAAGCAAGGCGTAGATGCCGAAATGATATACGTGGGAGACACCTATGACCCGCTGCGGCGCCGTTACCGATTTTTGCCAGAGGGCTATGAGAAGCACATCGGGAAGCCGCTGTCTGAGATTCCTGACCCTGAAGGTTGCTGTAAAAACTACGCAGAGCATTTTCTTAACCCGTTTTTGGAATCTTTGGAGGAGCTTGGTATAAAAATAAAGCTTTACAGAGCGGACGAGCTTTACAAGCGTGGCGCATACGCCGACGCAATAAAAACGGCGTTGGAGCAGCGTGCTGATATAAAGAGGATAATCGATGAGGCTACAAAGCGGCGGTCTCCCGAGGACTGGAGCCCGTTCAACCCGATATGCGAGAGTTGCGGGCGCCTCACGACGACGAAGGTTAAGGGATTCGATGCTGACGGTGCGTTTTACGAGTGCGAGTGTGGGCATGGCGGCTTCGCCTCTTTCAAGGGCGGCGGGAAGCTGACGTGGCGTGTGGACTGGGCGGCACGCTGGAAGATTTTAGGCGTCACGGTTGAACCTTTCGGTAAGGACCATGCGGTGGCGGGCGGCTCCTACGACACCGGCGTCCGCATCTCCAAGGAAATCTACGGCTACGAGCCGCCGTTCCCCATTCCCTTCGAGCACATCATCCTGAAGTTAGGGGGGCAGCTGGCGAAGATGTCGAGTTCCGCAGGCGTCAATATCCCAGTGAAAGAGATTCTGGAGGTCGTTCCGCCCGAAATTTTAAAGTATGCGATTCTGAGGACGAAACCCGAGCGCCACATCGAGTTCGACCCGTCGCTAGGGCTTCTCAGCATAATTGATGAGTACGAGCGGAGATTTGCAGCGGACGAGGTTCCGTTTAGGCAATTGGTGTTGCACGTCCACCTGGGGCGGCGTCCACACTCCGAGGAAGTGAATCTTTCGTTAGTGAGGGCAGCGGCGGAGCGGAGCGGCTACGCCGTCAAGGACAAAGAGGCGTTTGCGAGGAAAGCGAGGTATGCGGAGCGCTGGCTGCAACGTTTTGCGCCCGAGAGCATGAAGTTCGAGCTGAAGGCGGCGCTGCCGCCGGAAGCGAAGACGCTGACCGAAGAGCAGAAAACGGCGCTGCAGGCGTTGGCTTCGATGCTCAAGGAGGGCATGACGGCGGAGGAGCTGCACGACGCCATTTATGCAGCGGCGAAGGGCGCCGGGATAAAAGGCACCGACGCCTTCCGGGCGGTTTACATTGCGCTCTTAGGGAAGCCGTCGGGACCAAGGGCCGGCTGGTTCTTAGCATCGTTGGATAAGAAGTTTGTTAAAAGACGGTTTTTAGAGGCGGCTGCGTGACCTCCTCCCCTCACTGAAGGGGCATCCGCCGGATGCACGAGGTTGGGGAGTGTGCATAAGCGCTCCCCTTCGAGCTGAGCACGCAGCTCCTGACCGCAGGTTATACCCACAGCTTCGTCACATATTCATAGAACGCAAGTATGTAAATACTTTCCCACCCACCTCCCCTGCTGCCGCCTCCTTAAGGAGGGGAGTAGTAGCAACATCATCCTAAATAGAAGTGCATCTAAAGCCGCCACATCTCGTTAGAAATTATTCCGCTTATCTCCTCAGAGGAGAGCTGTGAGAGCGAGTAGTAGCTGCCGCCTGAGAGTTCGGCGATTTCGCGGCAATAGCCGAGCTTAAAGTTCTGCTGTCCATTCATCGCCGCCGTAGCTATTTCCGTTGCCACGGTCATCAAGCTCCCTTCAGCCGCCTCCGTGTCTATGACGACGACGTAAATATTCTCCTTATGGGCGAGCTCTGCGAGCGTCGCCAGCTCCTCGTATATATCGCCACCCCATAAAGGAACGTTCGCTCTGCCGTCGGAGACGAGGACAAGCATTTTTGCGTCTGCGTTGTGTTTCTGCCCTTCGGCGGCAAGCATGCGGAGTCCAAGTTCGAAACCTGCGGCGAGGGGCGTCCTCCCGCCAGTCGGGAGTTCCTCGAGCTGCTTCAACGCAAGATCCACGCTCGAACACAGCGGCAGTAGAACCTCTGCGGATGCGCCCCTGAAAGCTACGAGCCCTACCCGATCTCTGCTCTTATAGGAGTCAAGCAACAGCGAAAGCACGGCACCCTTCGCCGCCTCCATTCTTCGCATTGCTGCCATCGAGCCGCTGGCGTCCACCACGAAGACGACGGCGGCGGACGCCTTTCTCTTGAAAACTTTTTCTCTTATATCTTCCATTTCTATCAAGATGGCGTTTTTCCCGCCCCGACGCTCTTTCTGCTTTGGTGCAGCGGCTCTTATCGTAGCGTCAAGAGCGACGTTCATGCTCGGAGGCATGCGTTTCGGGATGCGATACCCGACGTATTTGCCCCTCGTCGAGAAAGTTTCAAGCTTCCTGCCACTTTTCACGCCGAGCGGCGGCTTCCTTCGCTTAAAAGAAATTTGGCTCGTGTCTACAGGCTCGCCCACGCCGAACAAATACTCCTCCGTAGGCTGTCCGCTACTTTGTTCCCGAGACTCATGCTCATGTTTATGGTGCTCACCTCCGCTTTCCTCCTCTTGTTGCTGTTGTTCTCGTTTTTCAGGCTCATCCGCCTTTTGATGTTTGTGGTCATGTTTTTCTTGTGCCTGTTTTAACGTCTCCTTAAGACGTTCTTCATCAAGTCTCGGCGGCTCAAAGGGCTTTTTACGCATGCGGTGCGGGAGTGCGAGTTGCATGGCTTCCTCCACGTCCTCAAGCGTAACCTCAGTCCGTCCTTCAAAAGCGGCGATGGTCTTCGCAGTCCGCACCGTCGTGATTTCCGCACGATGTGTCCGCACGCCAAGCTCGATGCACGCCTCTGCGATTATGCGTAAAAGCTCGTCGCTTATCTTCACGTCGCTCAGCAGTTCTTTCGCTTTCAGAATTTTCGAGCGTAATAGTCCCTGCTGTCGTTCGTATTTCAGGCGGAAGCCCTCGGAGTCCTGCTCGAACTCCTCGGCGATTTTCGCGATCTCAACACGCTTCTCCACGTCTTCTATGCTCTCGACCTCGACCTGAAGCCCGAACCTGTCGAGGAGCTGCGGGCGGAGCTCGCCCTCTTCTGGGTTCATTGTGCCGACGAGGATGAACTTCGCAGGATGTGCGACGGAGATCCCTTCACGTTCCACGACGTTCACGCCGAGCGCCGCCGCATCCAAAAGAACGTCAGCAACGTGATCATCAAGCAGGTTAACCTCATCTATGTAAAGGATCCCACGGTTCGCCGCCGCCAGAATGCCCGGCTCCAGCGCTTTTATTCCCTCTTTGATCGCACGCTCCACGTCCAGCGTCCCGACCACCCTATCTTCGGTGGCGCCCAGCGGGAGGTCCACGACCGTCATTTTACGACGCATAATCCCGAGCGTCTCACCTCGCAAAAACCTCTCGTAGCAGGCGTCGCACATCTCCGTCGGGTCTCGCGGGTTGCAGTTGAACGGACAGCCCTTCACAACCTCGATCTCTGGCAGGAGTTCCGCCAGCGCTCTCACCGCAGTTGATTTCGCAGTGCCTTTCTCGCCCCTTATCAGGACGCCTCCGATTCTCGGATTTATGGCGTTAAATATCAACGCCTTTTTCATTTGATCCTGCCCGACGATCGCAGCGAACGGGAGCACCCCTTTCCTGAGCCTCATCCTCGCACCTCAAACCTCACCATAAAATGGGAGACCATCTTAATAAAGTCACCTACTTTTGTAAGAAATGCTACATGATACTAATGTCTTAAGAAATTTTATGCTCCGCTTGAAGCATCCCAGGCAATGGCTTGGGCTTTGGGAAGAGGGCATATTTATGGGTGAAAAAGGAAAATGATGAAGGCTGCCTATTATGCGGTGATTGGATGACCCAACGCACGTTATTTCAGAAGCCGTTGGATTCGAGGGGGGAGCTTAACGCCCTCGTTGATAAGGCGGCGGACATCATCAGGACTGCAACCGATTACAAGTTCATTCTCGTCCTGCTCCTCATGAAAAGGATGAGTGACGTCTGGAGGGGCGAGTTTGAGGAGAAAAAGAAGGAGTTTATTGAGAGATTTAAGTTAGACAGGGATGTTGCTGAAAAGGAAGCTGAAAAAGAGGTTTATCACACTTACAACTTGCGGAGAGGTCTGTTATGGGAAGAAGTGACCAAGGACGTTAGGAAGCTTCCAGAAAACCTTTCAAATGCCTTAAGGGAGGTTGCCGAGCTTAACGAGGAGCTAAAAGGGGTCTTAGACAGGTTTAATTTCTTAGAGTTTACGGTTCAGGAGCACAGGGAGAGGTGTTAAAATATGTCATCGCTCATGAGCTGGCACATCTCGTTGTCAAGAGATATACCTTTAAGAAGACGTTGCTGCTAATTC
>QMVQ01000049.1 GCA_003661185.1 Candidatus Alkanophagales archaeon
GTTGCAAAAGGGGCTTTTTCGACGAGCCTGTGGCGATAGCGACGCTGAAAAGGTTTGTAGCTGAAAGCTGCGGGCGAGCGCCTGAGCATGAAAAGGCGCAAGAGCACGACATCAAGGCTGAGAAAAGCGGGAAAAAAGTTGCGGTCGTAGGCGCCGGACCCGCAGGGCTCACCGCTGCCATCGATTTGGCGAGAGCGGGGCATTCTGTGACGGTGTTTGAAGCGTCTCGGCGGATAGGAAGGGTGTTAAGGCTGATTCCGAGATGCATACTCCCCCGCGATGTTTTAGACAACGATTTGGAAAGGGCGCTAAAGCGCTTGGACGTAGGAATAAGGACGGGGTGCAGAGTTGGGAAGGACATCAAATTCGAGGACTTGCGGCGTGAGTATGATGCGGTGCTCATTGCCGTCGGGTTGCAGAGCGTTAGGTTGCTCGATGTGAAGGGACGCAACTTAAAGGGAGTTTATGCAGCAATTTCGCTCTTGGAGAAGGCGAGTCTGGGGGAGAGAGTGCATCTTGGGGATACCGTCGTGGTTATTGGCGGGGGCAACGTTGCAGTTGACGCCGCTTGGGTCTTATTGAGATTCGGCGTGCGGAGCGTGCACGTCGTGTGCGTCGAAGCCCGTGAAGAGATGCCGGCATTTGAGTGGGAAGTCAAAGAAATGCTGAACGAGGGCGTTATCCTGCACAATTCGTGGGGCGTAAAGGAAATCATAGGCAAGGGAAAAGTCGAGAAGGTGAAATTCGTCAGATGTATCTCGGCATTCGACGAACGTGGCAATTTCGCACCGAAGTTTGACGAAAGCGTCTCGATGGAGTTAGAGGCGGATGCCGTCATCTTCGCGGTAGGGCAAGCGGCAGACCTGACGTTCCTTGAGGGCAGCGGCGTTGAATTCGAGGGTGGAATCCTAAAAGTGGACCCGCTCACACTTGCAACGTCGCTGGACGGCGTGTTCGCAGCCGGCGACATAACACGAGGCGCGGCAACTATCGTCGAGGCAGTAGCCGACGGGCACAGGGCTGCAGAATCCATTGACAGATACTTGCGAGGCTTGGACTTAAGGGCGGGGAGGGCGTTGCCGTGGCTCCCTATCGAGCCCGCCGAGATAGAAGCCCGCATAAGAGCGACCCTGGAGGAAGAAGTGCGGCTGGCGGGCGTAAAACGGGCAGAGCGGCTGCGAGTGAGAAAAAGCGGCGAGATGGGTTTTGAAGACATATACGCAAGCATCACGGAAGAGGAAGCCGTGAAAGAGGCGATGCGGTGTTTGGACTGCCGGAGGTGCATGCTCTCGCCAGTGCGTTTGAAAACTGAGGAATTTGCTCCCGAATTTCTTTATGAGCTTGTTCAAAGCACGAAGATAAACATGTGCGTGGAGTGTGGGAAGTGCACCGCCGTGTGTCCGGTCGCTGCCATAGATCCCGAGTTTGCACCGAGGCTCCTTGCGATGAGGGCGCTCGTAGGCGAAGAACTTTTAGGAGAGTCTGCCATTTGGAAGTGTAACCTCTGCGGCGCCTGCGAGGCTTTCTGCCCCTACGATGTGGATTTTGTAGGTTTTGTCCTCGGATTAAGACGAATGTCGCTTAGCACAGCTGCGGCGGCGCCGAAGTTTTCAGAAAATGGGCAGCTTTCCGAGATTGAAGTGAGCGGTAGCAGGCTTGACTGGGTGGACGACGAGATAAAAGTGGCGGAGCGTAGCGACGTTTATTACTTCAGCGGTTGCCTTTCCTTCTTCGAGAGGGTTTATAGCGACCGGAAGCTGAAATTAGGCGAGATTGCGAGGGCGGCGGTGAAACTGCTGAATGCCGTCGGCGTCGTGCCTGCGGTGAGCAACGACGAGCGCTGCTGCGGGCATGACTTGCTGTGGGCAGGCGACGTTGTAGGCTTTGAGGAGTTGGCGAGACACAACATTGAAATGATAAAGAAAAGTGGGGCCAAAGTGGTAGTATTCACATGCGCCGAGTGCTTTAGGACGTTCGAGCTGGACTACCGGCGGGTGTTCGACGGCAATCTCGACCTGAAATTCATGCACATCTCAGAATTCCTGAGAGACAAGAACGTGCCGCTGCGGCGGGGCGGCGGGGAAGAGGTCGTGACGTTCCACGACCCCTGCGGGCTGAGGCAGCTTGGTGTCTATGATGCGCCAAGGGACGTTATCATGAGGGTTCCAGGGGTGAAGCTTGTGGAAATGGAGCATTCAAGGGAGCTGGCGACATGCTGCGGCGTCAGCGGATTCTTAACGTGCGATACAGCGGCAAAGCTCATGCAAGCCGAGCGATTAAAGGAAGCAAAGCGAGCTGGCGCCTCGAAGCTCGTCGTGGCGTGCCCGAAGTGCTTGATTCATCTCGACTGCGCGGCGTCGCCAACGTCTGAAGTCGAAATTGAAGATTTAGCTGTGTTGCTCGCATCACGTCTTTAATTGGAGGCATAGGTGGCAAAGATGCGTTCGGCGCTCGTGATAGGCGGTGGCGTTGCTGGTATTCAGGCGGCGCTCGACCTTGCGGAGCGTGGGCTCCAGGTTTATCTCGTGGAGAAGTCCCCGACCATCGGCGGACGCATGGCGCAGTTAGACAAGACGTTCCCGACGAACGACTGCTCGATCTGCATACTGGCGCCGAAGATGATAGAGTGCTTTCGGCATCCGAACATCACGCTTTTCAGCTACTCTGAAGTTATTGGGGTCGAAGGCGTCGCTGGCGACTTCAGAGTGCGGGTGCTGAAGAAGCCCCGCTACGTGGACGAGGGGAAGTGCACGGGTTGCGGCGCCTGCATCGAGGCGTGCAGGCTGAGAGGCAGATTCCCAAACGAGTTCGATGAGGGGCTGGGACGACGAGGTGCTATTTACTTTCCGTTCATGCAAGCGGTGCCGAGGGTGCCTGTGGTGGACAAGCGGCACTGTTTGCTCTTTACAAAGGGCAAGTGCGGCAAGCAGCCTGCATGCAAGGAGGCGTGCGAGGTCGGCGCCATCGATTTCGAGCAGCGTGAGGAGGTAATCGAGCTGAAAGTCGGCGCCATAATAGTGGCGACGGGGTTTGACCCTTTAGACCCGTCTGTGCTGCGAGAATACGGCTATGGGCGGTTCGAGAACGTGATAACGGCGTTGCAATACGAGCGGCTGATATGCGCTTCGGGACCGACCAGGGGACATCTGCAAAGACCGTCAGACGGAAAGGAACCTAAGAGAATTGCATTCATACATTGCGTCGGCTCTCGTAACCCAAGAGCTGGACGCTATTACTGTTCGGCGGTTTGCTGCATGCATTCGACGAAAGAAGCGATTCTCGTGAAGGAGCACTGCCCAGATGCAGAGGTCTTCGTCTTTTATAGAGACATGCGTGCTTTCGGGAAAGGCTTCACCGAATACATAGAGCGAGCGAAGAGCGAATACGGCATCAAATACATAAAATCCGACGTGCTCATTGAGGAGAATGAAGAGCACAACCTCATGATAAAATACGACGAACGTGGTAGGCAGAGGCGGCTTGAGGTGGATATGGCCGTTCTTTCGACACTGCTCATGCCGAGGAAAGATGCTAAGGAGCTTGCAGCAGTTCTCGGCGTGAAGACTGATGAGTTCGGCTTTTTCGAACCTGCGGACGAACTCCTGCGACCCTTGGATACGAGCGTTCCGGGAATATTTGCGGTGGGCTTCTGCCGCCGCCCCATGGACATTCCTGAGAGCGTTGCGGAGGGTAGTGCTGCCGCCGCCCGTGTTGCGGAGCTTCTTGGAAGTCTGGAGGCTCGGGGCGAGGAACGAGGCTCGGAGGAGTGAGGATGCGCGAAGGGGAGTTGAGAATAGGAGTATTCGTATGCCACTGCGGCGTGAACATCGGCGGCATCGTAGACGTTGAGGCGGTCGTCGAATACGCAAAGGCGCTTCCCGGAGTCGTGCATGCCGAACGTAACCTCTACACATGCTCGTCAGAAGGGCTTTCGAGAATAAGAGCGGCAATCAAGGAGCATAACTTGAACAGGGTAGTTGTCGCAGCGTGCACGCCGAGGACGCACGCCCCGCTCTTCCAGAAGGTGTGTGAGGAAGCGGGCTTGAACAAATACCTCTTCGAGTTCGTGAACATCCGAGAACAGTGCTCGTGGGTGCACACGCACGAGAAGGAGAGAGCGACGAGAAAAGCGATGGACTTGGTAAGGATGGCGGTGGCGAAAGCTGCTCTCCTCGAACCGCAGGAGGAGCTTAGTTTCGAAGTGACGCCGTCTGCGCTCGTCATCGGCGGGGGCGTTGCGGGAATGACAGCGGCTCTTAACCTTGCATCGCAAGGCTTTGACGTTTACCTCGTGGAGCGAGAAAAAGAGCTTGGCGGGCGGCTTCGCACCCTTGCATCTCTTTACCAGACCGAAGAGACGCCTGAAAAGATTATACAAAAGCTTGTAAAAGAGGTAGAAGGAAACAAAAAAATACAAGTCTTTCAGGGCGCCACAATCAAGTCGGTTTCCGGTTACATCGGAAATTATGACGTGCTCGTTTCGACAGAGGGCGGCGACATCGCCCTTAAGGCAGGCGTGATCATCGTGGCGACCGGCGCCTCCGTTTACGAGCCACCGACCGGGCTTTACGGCTATCGCAAATATGAAAACGTCATCACGCTTGCGGAATTAGAGCAGCGGCTCAAGGAAGGTCAGCTTCCTGAGGTGAGGGATGTGGTTTTCATACATTGCGTCGGCGCCAGAGGGCAGGACAAAAGCTACTGCTCCCGGATATGTTGCGCCGCCTCCATAAAGAACGCTTTGAGGCTCAGGAGGCGTGGAGTAAACGTCACAATTCTCCACAGGGGCGTTACAATGCCCGGATTGGAGAAAGAGAGACTTTACAACGAGGCGAGGGGGCGTGGTGTGATCTTCGTGAGATACGAGCTTGAGCGGTTACCGAGTGTGCAGCGCTCTGAAAACGGGCGGCTCGAAGTTACATTCTACCACGAAGATTTGAGCGTCGAGCTTAAGTTGGAAACAGATATGGTTGTGCTCGTGACGCCGATGGTTCCGAACGACGACGCTAAGGAGCTTTCCACGATGCTTAAGGTCTCGTTAGGCGCCGACGGCTTCTTCCTTGAAGCACATGTGAAGCTACGGCCCGTAGATTTCGCAACGGATGGTATTTTCCTCTGCGGCGCAGCCCACTTCCCGAAGGACGTGGCGGAAAGTGTTGCGCAGGCGCTCAGTGCTGCAGCGAGGGCATCAATACCGCTGTCAAGAGGATATGTCGTTGCAGAGGCCATTTCTTCTGTCGTTGACGAAAAGAGATGCATCGGTTGCGGGCGTTGTGTAGAAATCTGCCCATATGGCGCCATCGCGTTAAGGGATGTGACGCTGCAGCTCGGCGAGGTCGTATTAGTGACGAAAAAGTCTCACATAAATCCTGTGCTCTGCAAGGGGTGTGGCACATGCGTTGCTGTGTGTCCCGTCGGCGCGATAGACCAGAGGAATTTCACGTTCGAGCAAATAATAGCAGCGCTAAGAGAGGCAACGACTACTGTGACGTGACGAGCAGAGCGGTGCGCGCGCCGCCTCTTTTCTGGGCAATGGCGTGCGACGTTTAGCGAAAGTAAGAGTAATTTTTCTAATTAAACTCAGTTTATGACGCAGGTTTACTTCTTAGAGGCTCAGTTTCCAGAAGTCCCAGGCATTGAAAAGGTGTTCAACAAGTTGAATTTGGACTTAGAGGGCAAGGTTGTCGCAATAAAGGTGCACATGGGCGAGCTGAGGAATGTAACTTATGTAAAGCCGTTCTACGTGCGGGAAGTCGTGAGGTTGGTGCGAGAGCGAGGCGGCGAGCCGTTCGTCACGGACACCACGACGCTCTACGGGCTCATGCGGGCGGACGCCCTCGGCTATTATAAAGTGGCGGCGGCGCACGGCTTCACTGCTGAATATTTAGGCTGCCCCGTCCTGATTGCCGACGGGTTGCGGGGTGAGGACGGCGTGCCCGTGCGTATCGAAGCGGATGTGGAGACGGAGCTTAAGGAGATAGAGGTGGCGAGATTAATTTACGAAAGCGATGCAATGGTGGTGGTTTCGCATGCCACCGGTCACGGGGCGACTGCGTTCGGCGGCGCTTTGAAAAACGTGGGGATGGGGTGCGTTACGAAGCGTGGGAAAGCAGCGCAGCATGAAGTCACGAAGCCCCTGCTCGACAAGGAGCGGTGCGACGGATGCGGGCGGTGCGTGAAGCGCTGTGCATACGATGCGATAAGAGAGGATTTTGAGATAGATAAGGAGAAGTGCACGGGCTGCGGGCTTTGCATAGGGCTATGTCCGCAGGGTGCGAGGTTCACGACGAGAGAGATGAAGGAGCGTTTGCAGCGGCGAATTGCGGAAGCGGCGTGCGGCGTGCTGAAGATCTTCGACGATGTCGCCTTCCTGAACTTCCTCGTTGACGTGACGGAGGCGTGCGACTGCGCTGCGACGTTCCCGCCGCTCTGTCGTAACATCGGCGTGCTCGCCTCTGCCGACCCCGTTGCCGTTGACAAATGCAGCATCGCTCTCATAAGAAAGGCGGCAGGCAGGGACGCTTTCGCAAACTTCGGTGTCGACCCCGAAATTCAAGTGAAGCACGCCGCCGCCCTCGGTCTCGGAAGCCTCGAATACGAACTTGTGAGGGTTTGAGATAACCTTGCTTTTTACGTAACTTATTTATCCCTCGCCAGCAAAAAAGATTAAAAGAAATGGAAGAGGGCAAACATCCGTGCGGCGAGGAAGAGGCGGAGGACGACGACCTACTTGGTGGTTTGGTCTTCAACACGACGAGAGAGCTAAAGGTGCCTGAGCATCTTATAGACCAAGTCATAGGGCAGGAGCACGCCGTAGAGGTGATAAAGAAGGCGGCGAAGCAGCGGCGGCACGTCCTGCTCATCGGGACGCCCGGAACAGGTAAGTCGATGCTTGCGAGAGCGATGGCTGAACTTTTGCCGAAGGAGGAGCTTGAGGATATTCTGGTGTATCCCAACTCCGAAGACAAAAATAATCCCAAGATAAGAATCGTCCCCAAGGGCAAAGGCAAGGAAATTGTAGATGCGCACAAGGAGGAGGCAAGGCGGAGGGCGCAAGCCCGCAACTCATTCCTCATGCTTATATTCTTCATGATTGTCGGTTACGGCGTCTTCCTCTCGCTCCAAGGCGACTCCATGGCCATCCTGTGGTCAATAGTGGCGGCGGCGCTCGTCTTCATGGCGCTTAAGTATATGATGCCCCGGGAGGATTTAATGGTGCCGAAGCTCCTTGTTTCGAACGCCGACAAGGAACATGCGCCCTTCGAGGACGCCACCGGCGCACATGCAGGTGCGCTCTTCGGCGACGTGCGCCACGACCCGTACCAGTCGGGCGGGCTGGAGACGCCCGCTCACGAGCGTGTCGAAGCTGGCGCCATCCACAAGGCGCACAAAGGCGTCCTCTTCATAGACGAAATAAACACGCTGAACATAGAGTCGCAGCAGCACCTGTTGACGGCGATGCAGGAGAAGAGGTTCCCGATTACGGGACAGTCCGAGCGGAGTGCGGGTGCGATGGTGAAGACCGAGCCGGTGCCCTGTGACTTCATCATGGTCGCCGCCGGGAACCTCGATGCAATCGCAAACATGCATCCTGCGCTACGCTCTCGTATTCGCGGCTACGGCTACGAAATATATATGCGTGATACCATGGAAGACACGCCCGAAAACCGCAGGAAGCTCGTGCGCTTCGTCGCTCAGGAAGTCGAGCGGGACGGACACATTCCACATTTCACGGCGGATGCCGTCAAGGAGATCATTAGAGAAGCCCGCCGCCGTGCGGGGCGGAAAGGGCATCTCACGCTTGTCCTCAGGGACCTAGGGGGCTTAGTGCGTGTTGCCGGTGACATTGCAAAGGCGGAGGGTGCGAAATACGTGACCGCAGAGCACGTAATAAATGCGAAGAAGATGGCGCGCTCCGTCGAACAGCAGGTTGCGGACGAATATCTTGAGCAGAAGCGTGAATATCAGCTCTTCAAGAGTGAAGGCGCTGAGGTCGGCAGGGTCAATGGGCTTGCGGTCATTGGCGACACTGGCGTCGTCCTCCCGATAATTGCGCAGGTGACGCCCGCACAGTCAAAGGAGGAGGGACGTGTGATAGCGACGGGCAGACTCCAAGAAATAGCGCAAGAAGCGGTTCAGAACGTCTCCGCAGTCTTCAAAAAGCTCACCGGTAAGGACATTTCAAACATGGACATCCACATTCAGTTCGTAGGCACCTACGAGGGGGTCGAGGGCGACTCCGCCAGCATCTCCGTCGCTACCGCCGTTATCTCCGCGCTTGAAAACATCCCGGTGGACCAAAGCGTTGCGATGACCGGCTCGCTTTCGGTGCGTGGCGATGTCCTCCCTGTCGGCGGCGTCACGCCGAAAATCGAGGCGGCGGCGCAGGCGGGCATCAGAAAAGTCATCATCCCAAAAGCGAACCTTAAGGATGTTTTCATCGAAGACCGCTATCGTGATAAGGTCCAGATAATCCCAGTCGAAAGCATCGAGGAGGTCTTAGAGCACGCACTCGTAGGGAAGTATAAAAAGACGCTCATGGAGAAGATAAAGAGCTTCACGGTAGAAGCGGTGCGGGGCATCGCCGACATCGCCGACGTTGAGATTAAAAGCGAGAAGCATGTGGTATAACTGAGAAAGGTTTTTATTTTCGCCCCCCTAAGTTACGGGGATGAGGCTGCTGGTGAGCCCTAAGGACTTGGAGGAGGCTCGTGCGGCGGTTCGTGGACGTGCGGATATTATAGACGTGAAAAATCCTAAAGAGGGGTCCTTGGGAGCTAACTTTCCTTGGGTCATCCGCAGAATAAAGGAGGAGGTGAGCGTCCCTGTAAGCGCTACAATCGGCGATTTTGACTTCAAACCCGGCACAGCGGCGCTCGCAGCGCTTGGTGCCGCAGTCTCGGGCGCCGAATATATAAAAGTCGGACTTTTCAAAATAAAAACGGCGGAACAGGCAGTAGAGCTGTTAAATGCCGTCGTGAAAGCCGTCAAAGAGTTCGACGGTGGCAAGAAAGTTGTCTCTGCGTTCTACTCAGATTATTCCAGAGTCGGCTCCGTCTCTCCTTTCGAGCTGCCGAAGGTCGCAGGCGAGGTTGATATTGACGTTGCGATGGTGGACACTGCCATAAAGGATGGTAAATCCACGTTCGAATTCCTGAGCGAAGCTGAGCTTAAGAGGTTCGTAGCTGACGCCCGTGAATGCGGGCTCGAGACGGCAGTTGCCGGCTCCCTAAAGTTTGAAGACATCCCGACGGTTAAGA
>QMVQ01000050.1 GCA_003661185.1 Candidatus Alkanophagales archaeon
AAAATAAATTCTACAATCCTTGGACTATGGTTAAAGGTATATAAAGTTTTTAAACAGTAACCCTCTTATAATTGGCATGACGGCGTGCTGCTCGCCGCTAATATATTAAGTGAATAAAACATAGGGAGATTGTCATGAGGATATTTGTGATAGGCTTTGGACAGGCGGGCGGGAAGATTGCAGATCTGTTTGTCGAGTTTGACAGGCGAACCCGCCTCAACAGCGTTATAAGGGCTATAGCGATAAATACGGCAAAGCCAGACCTCATGGGGTTAAAAAACATTCCCATGGAGGACAGGATTCTCATAGGAGAGGCAGTGGTCAAAGGACATGGTGTCGGCGCTGATAACGAGCTCGGGGCGAAGATTGCCGCTGAAGATGTTTACACGATACAAAGTGCCATAGACAGAAAAGAGACGCATCGGGTTGACGCATTCCTGATAGTGGCGGGCTTGGGCGGCGGGACCGGCTCCGGCGGCGCCCCCGTCCTCGCAAGGCGGCTGAAGAAGTTGTATGCGGAACCCGTGTATGCGCTCGGAATACTGCCGGCGAGGGATGAGGGCAGTTTATATGCGCTGAACGCCGCCCGTAGCATGATGACGCTGATAAAGGAAGTGGACAGCTTATTCCTCTTCGATAATGACGCTTGGAAGAGAGAGAGCGAGAGCGTTAAGGACGCATACCGTTTCATGAACGAGGAGATAGTGCGTCGTTTCTCGGTGCTCTTCGGTAGCGGTGAGAGCAACGAAGTCGGACAGATGGTCGTAGACGCTTCCGAGGTAATAAACACGCTCGATGCTGGTGGCATCACGACAGTGGGCTACGCCGCCGAAGAGGTGGAGAGGAAAGGCAGCTTTTTAAGCAAGCTAAAAAAGAAGGATAAAGTCAGCGCTGAGACGACAGCAAGAATAACCTCTCTAACGAGAAGGGCAGCGATGGGACGCCTCACCATCCCTTGCGACATCACCACTGCTAAGAAGGCAATGATACTCGTCGCAGGTCCGCCGTCCGAACTTGACAGGAAAGGCATAGAAAAGTCGAAGACTTGGATTGAAGGTCTGATAAAGGGTGGGGAAGTGCGAGGCGGGGACTTCCCCTTGCCACGGAGCAGGCACGTCGCAGTCACCACAGTGTTTTCCGGAGTAACAGACGTCCCAAGGCTCAAAGAGCTACAAGAGATGGCGGTAGAGGCGCAGAAGACCCTCGAAGAGATATCCAACGAAAAAGCGGAATACGAAGAGCTTTTCGAGGCTAGTGGAAAGCTAAAGCCATTGTTTTAGGGGGTGATGGTGTGCGGGCTTCGCTTAAAAAGTGCGTGTTAGCTTTGCTCATCGCCGCATTGCTCACCACCACGCTGCTCGCACCTGCGGCGGCGTATGAATCCTCGCTGGCGCAATACCCGGATAAGACTGTTGAGGGAAAATATGTAGAAGTTGATGTCGAGAGTTCCGAGATATTTTACAGCGAGATTTTAGGCATGATTCGAGAGGGCGGGACCGTGAGAATTTCCTTAGTTCTCAAAAACTTTAGTCCTGACGTCAAAAATAGGAGGTCAGTGCTGAATTTTACGACGGAGCTTGAGAGCTGCGTCTGGGGTCTGGGAGAAGAAAATGGCGTGAGCGTGCTGAACAAGACGGAAAGGAGCATGCGGCTGCGGGTTGACCATGGCTTGGTGAGCAGCCTGACCGTAACGCTGAATGGCAAGGCGCCTGCGGTGTCGAAGCGTGAGGTAGTCACACTCCTGAACGTCAAGCAGGAAATCGGAAGCGCATATCCCGTGATAGAGATATGGGGCAATGTGACCTCAGAGCTCATAGAATCCGCAATCCTGAAGCTCAACGAGGCGCTCGAAAGCATTGAGACGGCGAACGCCACGTTGCAGAACGCAACGCAACTCGGCGCCGACGTCGGCGATGCGAAAGCCGACCTCGATCACGCCCGTCTGTATTACGAAGACGCTCTCTCGCATTATACCGCAGGGCGGACGAACGAAAGCATCGCAGCTGCGGAAAACGCTACATACTACGCAAATCTTGCGAAAAAAGGAGCTGAGGCAGGCTTGGAGGCTATTTCAGCAAGGGCGAAAAGGAAAATTTATGGGGTAGTGGGGGCAGTTGTAGCGGTCGTTGCCGTCGCCGTCATTCTTCTGATGCGGCGCAGTCGCCCGCCGTTAGGCTGAGTGCCGCCTTTAAAAATGCTTTAAACGGTGGCGACGGACGTCCGGGGCGAGACTTGAACTCCGGGTGGAACTGCGTTGCGAAGAAGAACGGGTGTCCCTCTTCCCCATTTTGTGGGAGCTCTAAAATTTCCATCCTACCGTCACAACTCCCTGAAAATATCAAGCCCGCTTGCTCCAGAAGCTCGATGTATTCGGGGTTGACCTCGTAGCGGTGCCTGTGCCGCTCGTAAACCTCACGACGCTCGTAAATCCGCTCTGCTAAGGTATTTTCTTTAATGGTAATCTTGTAGTCGCCGAGACGCATCGTGCCGCCGAGGTTTTTGACGTCCCGTTGCTCAGGAAGGAGCGTCACGACGGGGTGCGGCGTCTCCGCATCAAGCTCCGAACTGCTCGCATCTTTCAAGCCGAGAACGTTGCGTGCAAATTCAATAACCGCCAGCTGAAAGCCGAAGCAGAGCCCCAGAAATGGAATTTTGCGCTCTCTGGCGTATTTCATCGCTTTCATTTTGCCAGCGGCGCCACGGACGCCGAAGCCGCCGGGAACAAGAATGCCTTGGACCTCGGCGTCTTCAAAGAAATTAGCCAGCTTCTCGTCGCTCAAAACCTCTAAATCCTCAGCCTCTACCCAGACTGGCTCCACTCGGCAGCCAAGAGACATGGCTGCGTGCTTCAGCGCCTCTTTTATGCTGATGTAGGAATCTTCGAGCTTTGTGTATTTGCCGACGATGGCTATGCGCACCTTTTTGTCAGCGTGCTCCGCACGCTCCACCATCACACGCCACGAGGTGTCGTGCTTCCTTGGAAGCAGGCGGAGCCGCAGCATGATGTATGCGGAAATGCCCTCCTCATCAAGGAGCAACGGCACTTTGTAAATGTCGTCCGTGTCCGGAGCACTTATGACCGCCTCCTTTTCGACATTACAAAACATCGCAATTTTCGCCTTCGTCTCCTCCCGCAGCCGCTCCTTGCAACGACACACGATAACGTCGGGCTGCAACCCCAACTCTCTCAGCTCCTTGACGGAGTGCTGCGTCGGTTTCGTCTTTTGCTCGCCTGAAAGCGTCGTCGGAACGAGCGTGACGTGGACAAGCAGGAAGTCATCGGGGTGTTCCTCACCTCTCATCTGCCGAACCGCCTCGAGAAATGGCATGCTCTCGATGTCGCCGACCGTGCCGCCGATTTCTACGATACAGATATCGGCACCGCTCCTCGCAGCAACGCTCCTTATTCGCTCTTTTATCTCGTTCGTGATGTGCGGGATTATCTGGACGGTCTGCCCCAGATACTCGCCATGCCGCTCCTTATCAATGACGGAAAGGTAGATCACGCCGGTCGTGATGTTGTGCTCACGGCCGAGCTCGACGTCCACGAAACGCTCATAGTGTCCCAAATCGAGGTCGACCTCAGTGCCGTCTTTTAGGACGAAAACCTCGCCGTGCTGGAAGGGGTTCATCGTGCCCGCATCAATGTTGATATAGGGGTCGATTTTAATGGGAACAACCTCGTAACCCTTGTCTTTCAGTATTCTGCCGATGGACGCCGCTGTGATGCCCTTGCCGAGCCCGCTCATCACTCCGCCCGTGACCACGATATACTTTATCCGTTTGCCGCCTTCCTCCCTCATCTCTCCCCTCTTAGCTCCGGAGGTCTTAAGTCGGGAATGCCGTCCTCGATGGGGTAACGCTCGTCACAATTGCGGCAGAGCAGCACCCCGCCCACGACCTCATCGCCTTCCTCCTCCTCAACCTCAAGCTCAAGGTCGCCTTTGCATAACGGGCATGCGAGTATCTCCATTAAACTCCGTTTCATACTCAAAAGTTTGCGCATTTATTATTTACCTCCTTACGCAAATGGAAATAAAGGCATGCTCAGCATGGGAGAACTCCTTAGAAGTATCAGCGAAGTCCTGAGCGGCGGCGAAGCTGTGATAAAAAGGGATATTGCGAAGCTTACGGGCTGGGAAGTCTCGCTCGTGCTCGTCAAGGAGCTCGGCGGAATCTACGAGGGCACGAAGCTCGTAAAAATATTGTTCACGAACGATTTTCTCATCGATGCGAGGTTGCACGACAACGCTATGCTGCGACGGCTCGGCGAGGATTGCGACCTCTTCTTCAGGAAGACGCTCAATGTTCGCTCCAAGGTCAGATACGACGTCACGCAGCACCGAATCTGGGTGGAATTCCCGGAAGATGCCCTCACGAGGATGGTTTTCGAAAAGATTTACGTGCCGCTGCTGCGGCGTGCGTATAAAGCAGTAATGTCAGAGTTAAGAGGTTTCCACCGCCGTGACTACTTCGGCATCGAAGTTTCGCCAGAGCTCGCCTCCGCATATTACTCGCAGGTGCGCCTCGATAAGGAAGAAGCACGAACGAGCGTGAACGCGGTCGTAAGAAGGCTAAATGACATCGAAGAGAGCATAAATAGCTGGGAGGTGAGGCAGTTTCTAAAAGATGCCGACAGCGGGCTTGAGCAGCGGTTGCGGACGCTTTGTAGGTCGGTTTAGTAGGGCGGGCGCGCTCGCCAATGCCCCAACTTCAACCCTGACGCTCAATGCATCGAGACTTGACAGGCGTTGTTGCCTGCTTTTGAAAGTGGGACGAATTATTTATATTAACACGCAGCTAAAACGGCAACAGGGGAACAAGATGAGCAGCAAGCACCAAAAAAGACTCTCCGCGCCAAAAACATGGAAAATAGAGCGCAAAACGCACTACTGGGCTGTGAAACCCAGACCCGGACCGCACCCTAAGGACAGAAGCATCCCGCTACTCATGCTCGTCAGGGACTTCCTTAAGCTCGCCGACAACAGCAGGGAGGCAAAGAAAATAATCAAAGAAGGGAAAATACTCGTGGACCAGAGGGTCAGGAATGACGAGAAGTTCCCAGTTGGGCTTTTCGACTCTGTTTCCATTCCCGACATAAAAAAGCACTACAGGATGCTCATAGACAGGCATGGACGGCTTACTCTCTACGAAATAGACAGTGAGAGCGCAGAGACAAAGCTTTGCAGAGTTAACAACAAAAGAGTGCTTAAAGGCGGAGTCGTCCAGCTCAACATGCACGACGGCAGAAACCTTCTGCAGCCAGAGTCGCTTGACGTGAAGACGAAGGACTCGTTGGTTCTCTCGCTGAAGGACGCCCGAATTTTAAGCCGCTTCACATACGACAAGGGGAGCAAAGCGTTCATCGTCGGCGGCAAGCACGTCGGCGAAGTCGGTGAAATTGAAGAGATCATCGTGGTGAGGAGTTCTGAGCCGAACATGGTCAGAGTGCGACGCCTCAGCGATGGCGAGACTTTCGAGACCATTGAGGATTATGTGTTCGTTGTTGGAGAGGGGAAAGTAGAGGTGCCTGAGGTTCTGAAGGTTGCGGGATAGTGCTTGAGGAGAGGAGGAACATGGAAGCGGTCAAGGCTGCAGGCGTGAGAGAGGGAGGAAAGAAGGGAAATAGCATGCGGTGTGTCGAAATTGACAAGGTGGTCGTTAACATCGGCGTCGGCGAGAGTGGGGAGAAGCTTGCGAGAGCTGAAAAAGTTCTAACTATGATAACAGGGCAGAAACCCGTCAAGACGCTCGCAAAGAAAACAATACAACCGTTCGGCATAAAGAAGGGCGAGCCCATTGGCGTCAAGGTGACGCTGCGGAAAGAGCGGGCGCGGGAATTCCTGAAAAAAGCGTTTAAAATTCAGAATAAATTTCTGGACTGGCAGTTCGACGAGTTCGGCAATTTCTCGTTCGGCGTCGAGGAGCACATGGACTTTGGCATCCCTTACGACCCCGACATCGGAATCTTCGGAATGGACATCTGCATATCATTTAAGCGTCCGGGCTTTCGCATCGCCGAACGCAAAATCCAAAAAAAACGCCGCATCCCCGCAAGACACAAGCTCTCAAAAGCTGAAGTTATTGAGTATTTGAAGAAGGAGTTCGGCGTCGAGGTCGTTGAGGAGCTTTGACCGGAAGTTCGAAGGCGGCAGCAGATTCTGGCAGCAAGACTTTTAAGCCTTTGCAAATGCTATGAATATTGATGAAATTCGATGTGATAGTCTCGGGCGCAGGACCCGGCGGCTCGAAAGCCGCAGAGCTTCTTGCGAGGAGTGGTCTAAAGACTGCGTTGGTGGAGCGTAATGCGAATTGGAGGAAGCCTTGCGGCGGGGGACTGCCAAGGCATGTGGATGACGACTTCGGCGTGCCTGAAAAGGTAAGAGAAAACACGTATTACGCGAGAGCTTTTATTTCGGCGGACGGCACGAAGCTCGTCCTTGAGACTGAAAAGGAGCCGGGCGGCTGCGTTGTGGATCGCTTGGTTTATGATGCGTATTTGCGAGATACCGCCGTGGACTGCGGGGCGACCCTATTTGACAAATCCACAGTCAAAGATGTGATTCTCAAGAATGGGCGGGTGGTGGGGGTGAAGGTGCGGACGCCAGAAGGCTTAAAAGAGATGATGGCAGACGTCGTCATCGCTGCAGACGGTGTCGCATCGAGAATTGCAGTAAGGAGTGGATTAAGAGCGAAATGGAAGCCTGACGAGCTTGCGAAGTGTGTCGTTGCGTTCATTGATGGTTATGAAGGGCCGAAATACAACCACTTCTACTTCTTTGACTTCATGGGCTACGCATGGATATTCCCGATGAGCGGCAAGCGGGCGAATGTGGGCGTCGGACTCCTGAGCAGCAGCAAACGCAGCGTCCTTGAGCTTTTTGACTGGTTCTTGCGCAGCAAATACTTCAAGGAGATGTTCCGTCGTGAGAAAATTGTGGTAAAGCAAGGATATCCGGTGCCCTTCAGCAGCGTGAGTGGACAGCATTACGGCGATGGAATAATGCTTGTTGGAGATGCGGGGGGGTTCGTAAGCCCTGTTACCGGAGAAGGAGTTTACTATGCGCTCTGGACTGGGAAACTTGCCGCAGAGACCGCAATCCTTGCGTATGAGCGTGAAGATTTTTCAGGGAATACTTTGAAGGAATATAAAAGGAAGCTTGATGAGAGGGGGATTGTGGAGTTCCTAAGCGGGCAGTTGAGGCTGCGAGATTTGATATACAGCAATCAGGGCAGGACTTTAAACTTAATACTCAAGGCGGCGAACGAGGACGAGCGCTTCAAGGACGAGCTGCGGAGGGTGCTTTTCGAAGGTGCAAAGCCGTCGGCGGAGTTTGCGCAGAAGCTCATGAGCTTCATGTGATCGCAACGGGGACAATCCGTCCGTGCCCTGCGCTGGAACCGCCCCTCATCTTATATACTCCAATTCTTCAGAAAGCTCAGCAGATTGCGCCCTCTCTATTTCTTTCAATCTTTCGATGACTCGCTCCATTTCCCTCGCCCGTTCCTCAAGCGCCCGCATGTCCACCTGCAACCCAAGGGCGTCGCATAAAACCTTGAGAACCGCTTGCGCACTTTTAGGGTCAACAAGATAGCCGGAGGTGACACCCATGATGCATGCCGCTTTTATGCCACGCATTTTCCCCAGCCCAAGAAGCAGACCGGCGGCGCCGATAATACCGCCGCCCGGCTCCTCTTCCCTGAACTCCACACCGTATTTCTTCAGCTCCTCTATTAAACTCTCGTCGTTCGCTGCGCCGATGACCCGCTGCTTATCTACGAAGTGCCCGACGCCGTAACCGCCGAGCGTAAACAACTTGGAAACGCCGTATTTCTCGGCAATGTCGAGGAAGGTCTCAGCCAGTTTGTAATGCCCCTCGTTCGTGACGCTTTGATAATCGCCGACGAGAATCAGCAAGTCAAGTCCATCTGATCGCCATGCATAAATCTCGTTACGCACGAGCCGCACAAGCCCGTTCTTTTCAACAAAAACTTGCGGCGGGAGGTGATAGGAATATATATCTATAATCTTCTCGGCGTTCAGCTCCCGCACGAGGTGCTCAGCCACGAGCTTGCCAACATTACCCACGCCCGGCAACCCTTCTATCATCACAGGGCTCCTCAATTTTACCTCTTTTAACTCATGCACCTCTATCTCTTTCATCTTTCCTAAAGACTGCACAGCCCCTTATAAATTTTGCCCCTTTTACGTCGAACTCATTAGCTTGCATCCCTTTTTACAGCCCACCGACGCTACGTCGCCTTTTAAAACCTCTACGCACTTGTGAAAGGTATGTGCTAACAGGAGTCTTGTTGTAGTGGATTTCAACCTTCCCTTGAGCTTCAAGTAATGCTCGCAGCACAGAATCCACAGTCGGCACCGCCTCGAGTATTACAAATGCAAGACCCACGCACTCAGCGCAATGAGCGTCGCTGCCAGCAACTACAGGCTTCTGGAGGCGTCTCGCCACAGCCGCCGCCAACATGTTCGTAAATCCTGTTATGCATCTTGAGTTGAATGCTTCGACGGCGTCCACGTTCAGTTTAAGGATTCGGGTGCCGAGGCTGTGCCGGAACGGATGGAAGGGGTGCGGTGCTATAACCACTCCGCCACTCTTCTTAGCTACTTTTATTGCCTCCTTGGGGGAGAGCTTGCGTCCAGTCCATTCCTCAACTCCGAGGACGAGCAGGTGACCCTCAGAAGTTGAAACTTCTATCCCCGGAATTACTAAGAGCTCTAAGCCCACATCCTCCACGTATCTCACGGCAGCACGAGCCCCCGCCGTCGTATCGTGGTCGCAAATTGCAATACCGTCAAGCCCCCTCGCCACCGCCGCCCTCAAAACTTCTCCCACGGAGGAGATTCCGTCATAAGAAAAACTCGTATGCACGTGGAGGTCAATGCGCAAAGCCATAATAAAAGATTTTAACAAGAAATTTAGTGGTTGCCTCTAAGTGAGGGCGAGTTTTATCTTTTTGTTGCTTGCAAGACCCATGCGGTGGGCAAGGGGAGGCGGGTGGGTTAAGTAAATAAAATACGCTGCCAGATAGACAATATTTTGTAGCCCGCTCCTTAAGAGAGGGGTGGGATGCGGTTCGTGACCGTCCCGAAGGTGCATGGGCTCAGAGCGTGAAGCTCCGA
>QMVQ01000051.1 GCA_003661185.1 Candidatus Alkanophagales archaeon
AGCGTTATCCGATGGGCTACAAACAAAATGTTATATATTCAAACCGATATTTAAATCCAACCCGCCCACCTCCGCCTGCGTTGCGCATTCCCCAAGGGGTCTTGCGAGCAACGGGAAGATAAATCAAACCTGCGAAGACATGTTTATGGAAGAAATTTTAAGGAAGGTTGCCGCTGGCGAACTGAGCATCGAGGACGCTGTAAGAGAGCTTAAACTCGACTTCTTGCAGCGTCTCGGCGACTTTGCGTGCTTGGATATTGGGAGGGAACTGCGGCGTGGCGTTCCTGAAATAATCTTTGCAGAGGGGAAGCCGCCTGCGCTCTTTGCTGAGATTTGCGTGGCGGTCGCCGAAGCTAAGGGCTATGCACTTGCGACGAGAGTGAACAACGAACAGAAAAAAGCAGTAAAGGAGCTGGCGTTGAAAAGGGGGTTAGACGTAGAGAGTAACGAGCTTGCGAAGACGCTCTTGCTTAAAAAAAGGGGGTGGGCGCCGCAGAAGTGCGGGAAGGTAGGCGTGCTCAGCGCAGGGACCGCCGACGCGCAAGTGGCGGAAGAGGCGAGCGTTGTCGCAGAGGTTATGGGCTGCGAGGCGCTTAAGGCTTACGACGTCGGCATCGCAGGCATCCACAGGCTGAAAGAACCTCTTGAGATCTTTTTAAAGGAGGGCGTCGCAGCGCTCATCGTGGTCGCAGGTATGGAGGGGGCGCTGCCGTCAGTGGTCGCAAGCCTCGTGGACGTGCCCGTCGTCGGCGTGCCGACGTCCGTGGGTTATGGGCTCGGCGGTGGTGGGCTCGCCGCGCTCCTCTCAATGCTGCAGAGCTGCGCCTTGGGGCTGGCGGTCGTGAATATCGACAACGGCGTCGCCGCCGGCGTCTTCGCTGCGCTCATCGCAAAAGTTGCGTCGCAACAACATTAGTCAGCGGCGTTAGTCATCGGCTTCAAACTCAACATTTCTCTCTCACCAGAACGGCGCTTTCCGGATTTAAGCCCTTCCAGACAACTTTGAAGCCCAAATGCTCGAACGCGCGCTCGCTTTTTATCCCGTGCTCCCGCAGCAATGACACCGCCTCCAAATACCTCATGCCACCTCGCAGCTTGTCCTTGAGCGTTTCCAAAAGCGCAACGCTCACAAGCTCGTCGCCGAGGAAGACGTAGCCCGCCGGCGGCTCTCTCTCTAAAATGCTCCTCAAAAGCCTCTTACTGGCGCCTGTCGCCTGTTCAAGCTCGTCTAAGCGCACCACGTCGCCCTTCAAGCTTGCGACTTCCTCCTTCACAGCAGCGTAGTCTCCACGCTCCCGTTCCTGCTTGCGTTCGTATTCCCGCAGGACGTTCAAAACTTCAGCAAGGGGAATTTTCTTCTTAAAGTAAATCACTGGCATCTCCGCCTCAAATTCCTTGAAGGCGCAGGCGAGCTCCTCGCTCACCGCCAGAATCATGCGCTCCCGCTCACTCCGCTCCAAGTCTCGCAGCTTCCTTAGCTTCTTCTTCATGTAGCCCTCAGTCCAGAAGCCTACTATTTCCAAATAAACTCTCAGGTCATCCTTTTCGAGAGAGAAGTCGGGAATGAAGACAGAGTTCCCGCAGACGAGCGCCTCGCCTTCTCTACGGAGCTGCCAGCCCGTGTTTAACGACGAGAAGCGTCGGGCAAAGCTCTCTTCAGCGGCGCTGTCGAACTCGTTCGCCTTCACGGGCTCTTCCCAATCCAGCGCTGAAGAATTTACGTAAAAGTCATAAATTCGGGGCGCTCGCCCCTTACGCATCAAAATTCTGGCGTGCAACGCCCAATCCCCCTCCAGGGGCAAGAGTCTCGCAAACGCTGTCCCGTATTTCTCCGTGAGCTTCAAAACGGATGCAGGCCCCTCTACGCTTATTTTCACGCCGCTTTCTTGCTTCTCTGCTAAATACATTAATCCAAGACGCTTCACACGCCTCAAAACTTCCTTGTAATGACTTCTTACGAACAAGTCCACGCTCACGGCTTTGAAGAGAAGGGTTTGCGTCAGCGAGAGGTCGTAGAGCCGTAGTAGCTGCTCTGGCGTGATACTCTCGAAACTCTCTACGAAAAGCTCAGCCTCGTTGTCCGCCCAGAGCGAGTTCTCCACCGCCTCGACGGAGACGCCAAGCTCCTTAGCGACCTCACTTAAAATCCTAAGCCGCTCAGCCCCATCCAGCGCAGGTCCTCTCTTGAAGACACGCTCTCTAACGAGTTTGGGGTCAAGCTCGCTGCGTGCCGAGAAACTACACCGCCGCTCCAGAAGCACGCACAAGCCTTTCACGAAACGATTATACCCATAGTCGAAGGTCTCGTCGTAAAACTTCTTAAGCTCCGCGGTTAGATGCTTTTTGCGCCTGCCCACGCAGTTCTCGAATATTTTTATAAGCTCACTAGCCATATCCCCGGCATTTGGATACCTCGACGAAAAAACAGGACTTATTCTACCCTTTCGAGTTTCCACGACGAGATATTCGCTTGGCAGCATTATACCTGGGCTTTTTTGCGGCGGCGCCGTGAGACGCCAAGCTCAAAAGTGTCGGACACGACTTCGTAAAGAATTGCACGCTTTCCCTCCTTCTTCCTGAGCAGGCGTCCGAGTCTCTGCACGAACTCTCTTCTGCTGCCGCTGCCGCTGAGTATGATGCCAACGCTTGCATCCGGCACGTCCACGCCCTCGTCCAGCACCTTTGACGTCACCACCACACGGTATCTCCCCTCCTTGAAGCCATTCAAGACGCTCTTACGCTCGTTCTTGTCGGTTTTATGTGTGATGTAGGGGACGAGGAATTCCTTGGAGATGCGGTGCACGAGCTCGTTGTGTTCAGTAAATATTAAAATTTTCTCGTCTTTGTGCTGCTCCAGAAGCTCCCTGAGCTTCTCAAGCTTCGCTTTTGAGTTGAACGCTATGCTTCTCGCCCTGTTTCGTGCGACGAGCGCCTCTCTTGCGTTTTTATCCCGCACAGACATCATTATGAACCTCTCAAAATCCCGACGGCTCTTGAACGCCACCCCTTTTGAGCGTATGAAGTTCAAAAATTTTGAGTATGCCTCTTCGTATTCTTGGCGTTCGTCGTCGGTCAGCGGAACTCTGATACGCCGTAACTCGTAGTCCGCAAGATACTCTGTCAAATGCTTAACGCCAAGCTCGAAAATCTTGCCGCCGACAAGCCTCGGCAGCTCCTCGTGCAGCCCATCTTCACGCTCGTAGGTTGCTGTCAGCCCGAGGCGGAACGGCGCCGCCGATAATTCTGCGATTTGCCGGTAGCCTGGCGACGGTAAGTGGTGCACCTCGTCGAAAATGAGCAGCGAGAACTTGTCCCCAAGCTCTTCAATGCGGGAATATGCGCTGTCGTAGGTGGAAACTGTCAGCGGACGCAACGTGTGCTCGCCGCCACCATAGATGCCAATCTCCTCGGAAAACGCAGCTTCTAAGCGTTCTGCCCACTGCTGCAACAGGTCGAGCGTCGGCACGACCACGAGACTCGGAGCGTTCACCTGCGAAATCGCCTTCAACCCGATTAAAGTCTTCCCGGCGCCCGTCGGCAGCACGACGACGCCCCGCCGCCCCGCCCGCTCCCAGACCTCCACCGCCTTCTTCTGGTAACCTCTCAAAGAAACATTGCACTCAAGATGCGGACAAGGAATTAAATTCAAGACGTAATCCCGAAACTCCAAACCTGAATCTCTAAGATAAGCGACGATGTCAGGATAATGCACGGCGAGCGCCACGTAACAGTTCCTACGAGCATCCCAGCGGGCGTTCGGCGCCTTTATGCCTTTCACGAGAATTGTGCCCCGCTCGTATCTGAGGGTAATCATTCCCAAGTCTTTACTTGTGCTAACTAACATATAACGATAAGGCGCACGGCGCTCGTAGTTTTGACGAGTGTCGCAATTGCTGCTATATAAATTGATAAAGATACTGTTGCGCCAGTATCAACGCTCCCTCCCCCCGAAACTTAAACCTAAGGATTACGACGGCTGGGAATCACCCAATATTTGCTCAAAATAACGCAGGATTACGAAAAGATAGGTACTATGGAGCCGTTCGCGTCGTCAGCGCTAAGAGGGCAATGAAGCCCAATACTAAGAACATCGGTTTTTCCACATCCTCCCGCTCCCTTCGACGCTCAAGAAAAAGCGACAAAGCTATTTCTTCCCGTTGCGAGAGGAAGCAACAACCTACTCCTTCCCGGACCCTGCGTCCGAACTTTCTGAAGCGGAAGTGATATCTAAAGTTTTCTAAACTCAAAATTTTCCTCGTGTTCATTTGTTGCAGTAGGTGACGAAAGAACTTACTATTTCCTGAATCGAAACGCTTAGAGCTTAAACCTTCGCAGTCTCTTCATCTGCGGCAGCGTCCCCGCTCTTGCGTCTCGCCTCAAAAACCTCAAATCTTCGAGGTTGATTCCATTATCCAGCAGCTGCTTGAACACTGCAAGAATGCAGCCTGAGACGCCTACTCTGAGTTCCGGCGCCGCATTTTTACACGTGGATGCGACTTCTAAAATCTCAAAAATCCTAGAAGAACTCTCGAAATCGAAGCCCACAGCCCGTAGTCTCTCTTCATTAGCGGTGTAAACCGTGCACGGCTGTATCATTAATTCGTCCACACCTAAGGATTCTGCAAGCGTCGCAAGCCTCGGGAGCTCATCGTCGTTAACCCCCGGGCAGTAAACCGCCCTCACAACCGCCAAGACGTCGTCAGAATGCCCTGCTAACTCCAAGGCTTTAAGCGCCGCTTTAAACTCCTTTTCTCCGCCATCTGTGATTTTTGCGTAGGTCTGCAACGTCGCAGCAGCGATGCTCACCATCACGATGTCCACCAGCGGTTCAAGCTCCAAAAAACTTTTTTCATCGAGAAGCGTGCCATTCGTCTGCAAATCTATTCGCACGTCGCCGAACCTCTTGCGGAGCTCCTTAATTATCGAGACGAGACGGCGAGTGCCGACGAGCAGCGGCTCTCCGTATTGCGAAATCGTTATCGCCTTCGGGTTTTCGTCGCCGTAGTAGCCCTCCTTAGGCGCCGCTCCCGCTTCCGCAGCCACTCTTGAGTAACAAAATATGCAGTTCAGGTTGCACGCCGCCGTTATTTCGTAGGAGGGATGATGCTTCGGGTCTTTTTTCCTGACGTCAAGTCCCTCGCAGAAGACGCAGTGCGACGGCACGCTAACGCTGTGGAGCATGCAAAAAGCCGCGGGCATGAGAAGGGAAAAAGAAATTATTTGGGAGGCCAGTTTTTCTCCATCCAGTCGGGAATCCTTCCGCTGTCAGGTGGCCCGACCATGACCTTCCAGCCTGTGGCGTCTTCGGTCTCGCCGGAAATACGAGCAGCAAGTCCGGGGAGGACGAGCGTCTTGTGCTTGACCTTATTTTCGAGCTCGCTCGCTTCGAGGGCTTCTTTGATTTTGGCTGCGGTCAACTGCCCACCTGCGACTGCGGCTTCGACGCAAATGCCTTCAGTGTCGATGACAAGGAGGTAAGAGTCTATGTTGTTCGACGTGATGTCGCTCTCCACCGTGTAATAAGTTAGGGCAAAATTCGTGGTCACGAAGACCGGCGACTCCTCAACCGGGCTGCCGAGCACCTTCAGCCCCGGCTCCACGGCCACAGGTCTCCTCGGGTCCGTGTAAATATTTGCAACAAGCGTTGTCTGCGGAATCAACGCATACGGCTCTATACTGTGCAGAATCATGATGTCCGCATACTTTATGGTAAAAATCGTGACGAGTATCGTTTCCCAGTAAGCAGCGTCCACTTCGTTCTCGTACACGAGCCACGCCGTCATCGGCACGCAAAGCAATGGATAAGCAATATCTTTCTGCCCCTCTGCGATTGCAGCTCTTCTTAGACGCACGAAGTTTGCGAGCGTCGTCTCCAAACCCTTCCCAGTTGGATACGTCCCCGGGTCGAGCACGATGTCTTCGACGCCTGCTTGTGAAAACGTCGCTGCGAGGCTCTTCAGCCTGTCGAGGTCGTTCGGCGCCGACACCACCACCGGCACCTTATACTCCAGCACCAGCTCCAAAACTTTCTTCCAATTGTCCTGCGTCGCTGCATACACCAATGGTCGCTTGTCAGCAACGACCTTCAAAGCTTCTTCCAAGGCGGCTGCATCGTAGGAGCACAGCACGAGCGGCAAGCTCGTCAGCTCCGAAACCTTACGCACGCACTCCGCAAACTTCTTCGGGTCGCCGGAGACGTTGCGCACCGCTACGCCATCAAGCCTCAGAAACTCGCCGACGTAAAACTTCTGCCAGCTCTGAATCCGCTCGACACGTTCCTTCAAAGCGTCGTCGTCCATCGTGTCCCAAACGTCGTAGAACAACGCCGTCTTGTTGAAGAACGTAAGGTCGTGTCTGTGCAGCACGTCCTCGCCGCCGAGATTCTTCGCATGCTCACCGACGCCCACTACAACCTCTCGCACTTCGGGCGCCAGCAGGTCCTTTAGCTTCTCGTAACTCTCTCTGTATTTCTCATCTTCAAGCAACGGCTTGCACTCTTCCAGTTTCTTCCCCCGCTCTATCAACAGCGATGCGAACGCCATGCATGTCTTCTCGCCGCACTCCCCGCAGTTCGTCCTCGGTAGCAGCCCATAAAGCTCCATCGGGCTCTTGGCTTTCATTTTTAACACCTCGCACGTCACTTCTCAGCCCACGTCAGCCAGCCCTCGAACTCCGCCGCCTTCTCCACGTCCTTGAAGCCTGCGAGCATCTGCGTTACTTCTTTGACGACTGCTGCCGCCCCTGGATGCATCATCATGAAGAGATTCCCGCCCGCGAGCGCCAGCGTCAGCCCGGTCACTATCTCGAAAATCGGACCACGGTACTCACGGGGACCCCAGTCCGAATCCTCTTTTATCGGCGACGCCTTCATCCAAGCCTCACGAGCGCCCCAGGCATTCGTCACGCCGCACGAAATCGGGAACGCCAGCTCCTCGTCGCCTTTCAGCGCTGCAATCTTCATACGCTCGATGTTCGTGAACGCATAGTCGAGCCCGTAACCTAAAGCCGCAGTCGTCGGGTCCATCACGAGGTCCTCACGTTTCACGCCCAACTTAAACAGGTGGCGGTTGAGCGTCTTCTGCTGATTGATGTCGAGCTGCGTCCACGAGAGTATAACGTGCCCGTTGTTCATCGCCGCCTTCGCAATCCGCTCGAAGTCCATGTTGAGGTTTGCAGACGCTATCAGGCAACGCTCGCCCGCAGCGACCTCCGCCGCCGCCTCTAATACCGCCGGGTCCTTCTCTGGGTTGCCGGAGCCACCGATGATTATTGGCACTTTCACCGCTTGCAGAACTTCTTCTACGACCTTCGCAGCTTCCCTCGGCGGCGTATCCTTAATCAGGGGGTCCGTGCTTATCAGATGAATCGTCACCATGTCCGCGCCGAATTCCTTGACGTTCTTTTTCGCCCACTCCCCGGGGTCCTCCATCACGTCCGCGTAATGTTCACGCACAGCCTTCGCCAACGGAATCGGCATGTCAAAACAGTCTATCGCAATCCTCGGCGGGTTCGGGTTATGAACCTCAAAGCCGTAAAACGGCAGCGTTTTCTCGCCACCGAGCTTCACAACGGTCTCACGACTGCCACCATCCGCAGCCGTCGCGCCGAGCGCTACTTCCTGAATTTGCCCTACCCACTCCTGCTTCCCAACCTCGAACTTCGCAGCCACCAGCTCCTCCGGAATGACTATCTCGGGAACGGCAGGCGCTGGAGGCGCTACTTCCGCAGGCGCTGCTGGCGCCGGCGCCGAGATGCCAAATGACCGCAGCACGCTCTCCACGGGGTAGCCTGCGAGCTTTGCGAGCGCGAGGATACTAAAGAGTCCGTGCGCTGCTTGTATCGCAAACTGGCTCATCATCTGCGAAGATTGTAGGGCTGCCTGCAACGTCGTTAACAGTTCTGGAGATATGCCGGCGCCGCCTACCACCTTAAGCTCGATATCTCCCTCAATCTTCACGTCCTCAAACTCTAAGACGCCGTATTTCTCCAGTAGCTTGCTTATGTCTTCCAGAGTAAGCTTTTTCCCCATCTATATCACCGCCTCAGCCCAACTCAAGCTCCACAGTGCCCTTAATCTTCACATCCTTCAGCTCTATCGTCCCATATTTATCCAAGAGCTTTACAATATCTTCCCAACTCATCTCCTCATCTTCTCCCACGAAAATCCCCCCTATAACGCCAAAAATGCCATAACTTCGTCCATTGCGAGCGAAGTCGGAGCGCCCTCGGGCAACTCCGTCAGCGGTCTCCCTTCGATATCCAGCCGCATAACGCTCTCGTCGTATGGGATGACTCCTGCGACCTGCAGCCCTAACCTCGCAGAGTCCTGCCTCAAAATCTCCTCCTCCTCTGCACTCCGCACCATGCTCAGCACCAAATACTGCTCCTTCGTCCTCACGAGCTTTGCCAACTCCTTTATTCTTTTTGCGGTGTTGAGCGCCTTCTTCGTCGCATCCGCTACTATTAGCAGCTTGTCAACGCCCCTAACGGTGCGTCGGCTGAAGTGCTCGAGCCCCGCCTCGCAGTCCACGACCACAAAACGGTAGCCGCCTGCAATCTTATCCAAAAGCTCCCTGAGCATGTGGTTCACCGCACAGTAACATCCGGGACCCTCTGGGCGTCCCATGACGAGAACGTCGAAGCCACGACTCTCGCAAAGCACGCCCATCAGCCTATATTCAAGCTGCAGTTTCTTGTCCATCATCGGAGGCATCTTGTCACGCTCACGCTCGAAAGCCTCACGCACGTCACCCACCGTTCGCTCGAAACGCTCGCCGAGAGCGTCACAAAGATTGGAGTTCGGGTCGGCATCCACAGCAAGCACAGGACGCTTGCCACGACGCACGAGCTTCAGCACCAGAAGCGCTGCGATTGTCGTCTTCCCGACGCCACCCTTGCCGGTTACTGAAATAACAGTCGTCATCAAAGGGAGGAAGGGAAAAATTACTTCTCTTCCTTCTTCAGTATTAGCTTGCCGATCGTAATTGTGGCGTCCTTGAGGATGATTCTCACTGGCGCAC
>QMVQ01000052.1 GCA_003661185.1 Candidatus Alkanophagales archaeon
CCTACCTACCAGCACAGAGCACTTTGTAGGAGCACAAGTAACTATTTTTCTGCAGCCTCTTGCCACTTCTCGCCGAGCCACCCGCCGAGCAGCGCTATCAGGAAGCCGAGCAACGATGCCATGACGACGACGCTCGCAGGGATTTCTCCCGCACGCAGAAGAGCAAAGGCGCCTATTAGCACCGTAAATGCGCCTGCAATTCCCGCCTCCAAAATGGTCTTGCCCGCGGAGAGTCTACCTATGAGCATGCCGCCGACGAGATAACCAAGAACGCCAGCGAAGCCCCCGATGACGCCGCCCAGCAAGATGCCGAGGGTTATTACCACAACTATCATTATCAGCGTCCCCAGAAATACCCACTTCACCTCAATTCCTGCCATGCTCTAATGTTTAAGACGCCTGAATAAAAAACTTCAGAAAAACATTCTCAGCCCGATGGCGTCCACGATTATGCAATTAATCCGCACGAGCAGCGAGAACGTCAGTGCGACGCCGACGTTAACGCCGAGCATGTGGAAGACGGCGGCGGTGCCGCCTTCCATTATTCCGAAGCCTGCAGGCGTCAGCGGCACGAAAGCAAGTAGCGTTATCAGCGGATGCAGGAGGAAGCATGCGACAAACGACAAATTAGTGCCAAGCGCCTTAGCCAAGAAGAACCACTGCAGCCCCATGAGCAGCCAGCACGCCATATATATCGCAAATATAGCGGGCAGGGCGCTCTTAATTTCAAAACTCAAGTCTTTAATCCTGTTGTATCCACTGCCGAACCTTTTCAGCACTGGAATTTTAAATAACAGTGACGAAGAAAGTTCTTCCCTTGTCCAGAGAGCCGTGAGAGTCACAACGCCGATTATGAGGAACACGGCAGCGGCAACGCTCAGAGGCACGAGCAAGCTTGAGTCAAGAGCGGAGATGAAAAACAGAAAGCCGAGGAAGCCACCAAAAACCTTCATCACGAACTCGAAGCCCTGCGGCGCCAGGATGGCGGCGAACCCCTCTGTAATGCTTGCGTTCCCGCCCTTCCTCAAAAAATAAGGCGTCAAAAGGTAACCACTCCTCGCAGGTGTTACGTCGGACGCTATCATCCCGCCCATGTGCGCAAAAAACGAATCCTTAAAAGAGCTCTTTATTTTGCGCACCCTGAGCTTCGACAGTAGGTAGTGCAGGCGGAACGCCATGAACACGTCGTAACAGAAATAAGAGGCGGCGGCAAGCCCGAAATACGGCAAACTCACCCTACTGAAAGCCGCAAGAACTTCCTCTACGTCTATTTTGTAAAAGAGTAGCGCAAATATCAGCAAGCCAATGATTATCTGTATCTCCCTTTTCATGTTCATCACTTAAAAAAGCCGCACGGACAGCAGCAGTAGAATGAACGCAACAATCATTAGCACAATCGTCAGCATGATTGCGAGCTTCACCGCTGCCACGTCAGTCCCGAAGACTATCGGAAACGGTCCTATCATCACGACGCCCGCCGCCCTGCCTCCCGTAGTATCTTCCCAGCTCTCGCCCACTCCTTCACGCCCGTGCTCGTGCCAGTAACGCCCCTCTCGCACCGCCTTGTAGCCCTCGTAGAGCGTGCCCACGAATATGATCAGGATGCCAAGCAGCATCAGCGCAAAGCCCAGTAACCACCACTTAAACATCTTGCATCCCTAACAGCCGTTAAGTTTCAAAAAGCTTAATTTTATCGATTACACTACGAATCCGTTAGAAGTCAAAGAAAGATATTTAAGCCGCTCCTTACAAGCAAGAAGTGATGGATAAGGACTTATTAGTAGCACTGTTGGTGGTTTTAGCATTCTTTGTGCTCGTAGCTCTCGTTGCGACGGTCGGCGAGGGGCTTTACGAGGCGCCGTCAGCCGTTGTTATTAAAGATGTGGACGTTGCAGCTGCGGCCATTAACGCTTCGACGGCAGCGCTCAACATCACTGCATACCTCGACAATTGGGGCACGAGCAGTGGCAACATTAAACTTTTCGTGAAAGCTTTCGATGCGAGGACGAACCTCCTCGTCGCCACCAATAGGACCGATGTCGGCATCCTGAAAAAAGAAGAGACGAAGGCAGCCAGCGTATTAATATGCGTGGAGCGGCATGGCGACTACCGCATCCGCCTCGTGCTCATCGAGGACGAAAAGAGCATCGGTGATTACGAAGTTTACATCAGAGGACTCGAGGCGTTAGAGCCGCCGGAGCACGCAAGGCTCTCGCTTAGAGCTATGGACTTTTACGTGGAATCCGTCGAAAGCGTTGGCGGTAAGGAGTATGCGGCGATAAATGTCACGCTCTACATCGACAATCTCGGCAGCGATGTCAGCGGCTTGCGAGCGCTCGTAAAAGCACGGGACAACGAGACAAAGCTCATAACCGCACGGCAGTGGCTTGACCTCGGGCTTCTGCCTAAGGAAAGCACGAGCCTACGGCATGCGACGCTCCACTTGCTCAACGGGCGTGACTACGTCGTCGAAACCCAAATTTGGCAGGAACAGCAGATAATAAAGGAAGGTAGTGGTTTCGTCGCCCTCAGTCCCTTCGCAAACCGAACAATTGCCGTCAGAGCTGAAGAGGAAACCATGGAAGTCTCGCCAGCCGTCGAAATCTCATATTTCATCCCCTCACAGCAGCAATCTAGAATTGAACCGCTTAAGGCGCCAAGGGACGTGGGTGGGGGCGAACGCCATCCTACACCGCCGATGCCTGCGGGCTTCGAGGGTGTAACGGCAGTGGGGTCGCTCTTAGCAGCGTTGTTCCTGTTAAAGGGGGTGATGGGGCGTGGCAAGTGAAAAAGAAGTAGTAAAAGAGGCGGTAAAAGAGGGAATTAACAAAAGCAAGGTTGAGGCGAAAGCTGAAGTGCGGCGTGGTGACGAACTGCTCAGATATTTCAGGCTCGGCGTTCTCGTCATTTTGATGCTCTTACTGCTCGTTGCGACGTTCCACTTCTACTTTTCGGTCGTGAGCGCGGTCGCCAGTCTTTTCGAATATAGGTATCAAGCGCTGGTGACGGCAGGCTTTGCAGCGTGTGTGATTGCCGTTGTTGCCTACCTTCTGAGAGTCGTCGTGCGCTGGTAATTCGGTAGAGCCCGGCATCAGTATCTCATCATTTCAACATTTCTGTTTTCTGTTGAGTTACACTAATTAATGCTCGGCATTTCAATATTTGTTTTGACCAACGCTTGCGACCCGCCCATCTGCCGGGGGCATAGCACACATGACTGGGGTATTACATTTCCTGCCACCGTGCGTGAAACGGTGCCTAAGTACCTTTAGGACCTTGCCATTATCCGCCCCCTCTGAGCCGCTATTGCCACCGTGCTCCGACCCGCCCAGATAGATAAACACTCTATAATCAGGCACAGATTTAATAAAGAAAAAGGGATGAAATGAAAGGGGGCATTATGAGAAAGAAGATAATGATAGTGGACGATGACCCGGACATTGTTGAGATGGTAAGAAAGATTTTAGAGGAAGAGGGCTACGAAGTTGCGCACGCATATTCCGGCGTCGAGTGCCTTGATATGCTCAAAAGCACGGACGAGCGCCCGGACCTTATACTCTTAGACATAATGATGGAGCCTATAAATGGGTGGGAGACGCTCAGCCGCATTAAAAGTGAAGAAGCACTAAGAGAAATTCCTGTGTGCATGTTGACTGTCGTCCCGTTGACGCCGGAGACTGTCGCCAGCGAGATCATAGAAAACATCGAGAACTACATAGTTAAACCATTTACCAAGGAAGATATACTGAGGTGCGTAAGAGACATTTTAGAGAGAGAAAAAGAGATAAAAGACGTAGTAGGCGAGTTAAGGTCAATAAGCAACGAAATCGCAAGCGAGTATGTGATGACGAGGAAATACGTAGAGCGACACCGTAAGCTAATAAATGTGCTCACAAAACTCGGCGGGCTCGACGACAAAGACACGAAAAAGATAATCGAGGCAAAAGAGAAGGAGATACGAGAGAAAGAAGCACGCCTGAAAGACATAATCGGCATGCTCAGAAAGTAGTGCTAAAAAGGGTAAAATACGCTGAGATGCCTCAGGGCTGCACGTTACAGCGCTTGGAAGTAACGCATGTTTCTTCCATGGGGAGAGTATGCATGTCTTACCGCTGACGTTCGTTAAAGAGATTTGTCAAGCCGCCACAGGGGGCAGCTGCCTGGTCTTACCGTTTTCCGTCGAATTATTTATTTACAAGTCTGCTTTTAACTTTATAAGATGCGTGAGGCAGAGCTGGCAGAGAGGATAAGTGGCTGGATTAGGAAGCAGGTTGAAGTGGCGGGCGCTCGTGGCGTCGTTGTCGGGATGAGCGGCGGTGTAGATTCTTCGGTCACTGCAGTCCTTTGCAAGAGGGCTTTTCCAGATGCGACGCTTGGGCTGATCCTACCATGCTTCAGCGACCCGAGGGACGTGGCGCACGCAAAGCTCGTCGCCGAAAAGTTCGACATCGAAACCCGAACGGTTGACCTTTCGCCGATTTTCGCATCGCTCTTCAGAATGCTTGAATCTCGTGAATATGATGGCGAAGCCGACATTGCGGCGGCGAACCTGAAGCCACGCCTTCGGATGCTCGTTCTTTACTATTTTGCAAACAAGCTGAACTACCTTGTCGTCGGCACCGGGAACAAAAGCGAGCTCTTGGTTGGCTACTTTACGAAATATGGTGATGGCGGTGTGGACCTCCTACCGTTAGGTGGACTTTTAAAAACTGAGGTGCGGCGGCTCGCACAGGCGCTCGGAGTCCCTCAAGAAATCATCGAGAAGCCGCCATCAGCTGGTCTTTGGGCAGGACAGACCGACGAGGGCGAACTCGGAATGAGCTACGAGACGCTTGACAATATTTTGGCGGCTCTGGAAACCGGCGACCTCTCAGGCTGCGACGAGAGCGAGGTGCGGCGAGTGCAGGAAATGATGGAACGGGCGAGACATAAAAGGGAAAGCCCGCCGGTATTTGAAGTCTGATTTTTGTGCCGTGGCGTGCAAGTTCCTCTATATGCAATTAAAACGCCGCCAGCGTTGGCAGAATCAACAGCTTCCTGACAGCGTTAACATCCGCCTCGACCTCGACAGGCGGCTCGCACGCCTTTAACACCGCTTCGGGGTCCTTCAGCAGGTGTCCGGTCGTGACGCACACCACAGTCTCGTCCCTCTCCACAACTCCCAACTCTAAAAGCTTCTTCAAGCCAGCAAGCGACGCTGCGCTCGCTGGCTCCACGCCGATGCCCTCGAGCCGCGCAAGCTCCTTCTGCGCCTCTATGATCTCGGTATCGGTTACCGCCTCGGCGGTGCCGCCTGAATCCCTTATTGCGCGCAATGCTTTCGGCGCATTCACCGGATTTCCAATCCTTATCGCCGATGCTATCGTTTCAGGCTGCGGCTCCGGCATTATCTCTGCGCTCCCGCTCCTTATTGCATCCACGACAGGTTTTGCTCCCACCGCTTGAATTCCAGTCATCTTCGGCGTGCTGTCCAAAATACCAAGCTCCCGAAGCTCGCAGAAGCCTTTGTAGATAGCGCTGATGTTCCCGGCATTGCCCACTGGTAAAACAACCCTGTCAGGTGCACGCCAGCCTAATTGCTCTGTAATTTCAAAAGCTATAGTTTTCTGCCCCTCTAAGCGATAGGGATTGACGGAATTGAGCAGGTAGATGCGCAGCTCCTCGCAAAGCTCACGGACGATACGGAGGGCGTCGTCAAAATTCCCGTTGATGGCGATGACCTTTGCGCCGTGCATGATGGCTTGTGCGACCTTGCCGAGCGCCACTTTCCCCTTAGGGAGGAGCACATAGCACGGAATTCCTGCACGAGCCGCATATATGGCAAGCGACGCCGACGTGTTCCCGGTGGAGGCGCACGCCACCTTCGTCATTTTTAGCTCCAACGCCTTTGTCACGCCGACGGTCATGCCCCTATCTTTGAAAGAGCCTGTTGGGTTGAGTCCTTCGTGTTTCACGTAAAGCTCTGTCATTTCCAGTTTCTCGGCGAGCCGCTCGCATTTGTAAAGCGGCGTGTTTCCCTCTCTCGTCGTCACTGGTGAAAGCGTGCCGCCCTCACCGTCGAGCTTGAGAACGCCGTCTTCGAACGGCAATAACGCCCGATATTTCCAGACACCGAGCTCACTGCTTCTTGTTATGCTTTTAGCGTCCACTGTCGAATACTCATATTTAATGTCGAGAAGCCCGCCACACTCGCAGGTGTAAACGACGGCGGCACGCTCGTAGTCGGCGCCGCATTTCATGCACCCCACGAAGTACTCTGGCATACTCCTAAGTAAAACGAAGATTGTTTTGTTTCTTTGCATCCACGCAGATGCTTCGGAGTTTCAGCGCTCTATCGTCAAAGCGAAGAGAGTGCTTTATGAGATTCGTTGACGTAAGCTTTCCGTGCATGCTTTTAAAGCCGAAAAGGCGCTGAAACCATACACGCAAGAAATAAAAGAACGAGATAAGGGCATCGTCAAGATAAACGGAGAGAGCAAATCGTCATCATTCAGCTTGCAGAAGTGGCGAACTTTCTCAAAGCCTACCTGCCGCTTGAAGGCGAGGCGTCCTTGCTGACGGCGAGGAACGTGCGTGTCCCCGGCGTTTTCAAGAAGGATTGTAAGAGGGCGGCGCTCGACGTTGTAATGGACAAGGCGGTAAACTGGAGGAGCGACACCATTGTTTTCGTTTTGATGGGCGAATTAAAAAATCCATTCTTTTAACAAAGACTTCAATGGCTCGAAATAAAAAAGGACTGTGAGTAAAAAGGAGAAAATGGAATCAAAGCTTTGACCATCGAGAATGAATCTACGACGCTGCGAGCTACCCGAAATACCTCTTCAGCAGTCCTTTGAGTGCTTCCGCGTGTCTCGCTTCGTCTCTCGAACTCTCGTCGAAGAAGTCGTGAGCTTCGTCAACGCCTGCTTCCTTTGCTTTCACCGCTGCTTCCCACTTCTCCTTGTTGGCGGCGATTTCCCCCTTAAGCATCATTTCAAGGTTTTCTTTCGTGCTTCCGATTTCTCCGAGGAGTTCTGCGAAACGGGCAGCGTGCTGAGCCTCATCCCAGGCAATTGCTTTCAAAACCTCCGCAATTTCGGGGTAGCCCTCACGCTGAGCCTGCCGAGCCATCGCAAGGTAGAGACCAACCTCTATCGTTTCTCCCCTGAAGTTCGCTTTCACCACCTTTTCGACGAGCGTGCCTTTTGCCGCTCCCAACTTGTTCACGTTCACAAGCCCCTCTCCTATCTTTCCACTCCGCGCTACTCCCTCAGGGTGAAGGCTGCCTTTCCCAGAGCTTTAAGGAGCGCCAGCATTATACCCATACCTCTCTGAACGTCTTCGTCCTTTAACGCTCGCATCATCGCCCAGAAGCCCCCAATTTTAGGGGGGTTCAGCAACGCTTTGTCAAGCTCAGGGTCCTGCATGCTACGCTCGAGCACGTCCACGAGGTCAGTGCTTGCGATGGCGTTCAGAAGCTTCAGAGTCGTCGAAGCCAACTTCGAAACGTCTTGGAGCACCTGGTCGTTCATGTAGTTCTGAATCAGACGGATGATGCTGAGAAGCTCGCTTAGCGTCTCAGCGTCCGCAGACTCCAGCTCCAACATAACTTTTTCAGACATTTTTCCACCTTACATTAGAGCCTTTACGTTCATCTCCCAATACAGATAGTAGTAAGAGCGGTAGACGAGCCAACCGAGCTTTGAAGGCTTAAACGGCTCCGGCGGTCTGTTGTATGTCCACGAAGGGATGAAGGCGACGCCTTTCGTCGCATCCGAGTAAATTTCTCCAACGAACGGGCATCCTGTTTCCCCTTTGTAGGCTGCCATTGCTTCGACGCCCGTGATATCGTTTATCAGGTTCTGAGCGACGACCATTGCTTGGTAATGCGTTCCGATTCCAGTTTTCAGGATTTCGGCGGGTCCTGTGTCGCCGGCGACGTAAACCTCGTCGTAGGTCTTTGTTCCCCGCTGGTATTGGAGAGTATAGCGTTCGATGGGAACCCAGCCTTTTTCGTCCGTCATCCCAGAATTTTCAAGAGCTTCAGCCGCCCTGTGTGGAGGAGCAACCACAAGTAAATCATATTTGATGCGCTCTCCATCAGCAGAAACTACTTCTTTTTTTCCAGCATCTACGGAAGCGAACTTGAAGTTTCGTGATACTTCGACTCCGCGTTCGTCGAAAATCTCGCTGATGTTGGCATTGTAAGCGGGAGGTCCTATGAGCTCTACCGGCCAGAGGAAGGAGATTTCGAAATTCTCACGCACACCCCTAACGTGCCGCAGGTAGTCGTCGAGCATCACTGTGAACTTCCCTGGCGCCCCAGGGCAGGAAATTGGCATCCTTGGCGTTGCTATTACTATTTTGCCCCCTTTGAGCGCTTTTAATTTCTCTCTAAGCTTCAAAGTGCCTTCCAGAGTGTAAAACGAGTTGTAATCAGCGGAAAGCCCAGGAACAGCGTTCAAATCGTGTCTGCAACCCGTAGCGACGACGAGGTAATCGTAGGAATACTTCTTGCCGCTCTTGACAGCTACTTCCCTGCTTCCAATGTCTATTTTCGTCACTTCTCCGTCTTCACCAAAGAAGCATTTCACTCTCGGACTAAGAAGCTTTCTTCTCGGTTTAAGAGCGTCCTCCTTGGTGTAGAGGTCGAAGGGGATAAAGGTAAAAACCCCCGGGTTCTGGAAGACGTCGCTCTTGTCGAGAATTGTTATCTCGACCTCTTCCTTGGCGATTTCCCTGCGAAGCTCCCTTGCAAGCTTGTTTCCGATTGCGGTGCCCGCAGCCCCGCCCCCTAAAATCAAGATGGACTCCATGGGTGTTACTTAAACTTAGGAATATAAATTCATTTTCAAATCCTCCGCACCTTATCTTAACAAGCCCTCTATTCCAACTTCAGCTCTTTTATCTTCTCTGCGATGTGCCTTTTCATGATTTCCGCAGCGTTTGTGGGGCTCTCTCCACGAGGGGTCTCCCGCCGGTCGGCAGCGTCTTAGTCAGAAGCTTCGCGACGAGTCCGGA
>QMVQ01000053.1 GCA_003661185.1 Candidatus Alkanophagales archaeon
CGCAATAGCTCCAATGCTAACTCCGCCGCGATCTTATGGCGACCTTTAAGCTTCTTCCGCACACGCTCAAGCTCGCACATCACTTCTTTCGGCACCAGCGCCCTCGTGTAGCCGAGCCGCTCGAGCTCGCTGAAAATGTCAACGTGGAACTGCGCAGGTATGAAAAGAGCATTCGTATCTATTATGACCTCTTTACCGCCCATCTCCGAAAATTGCATCAAGGTCGAGTTCGAAGCCGACGACCGGGTGGACAAGCTCGAAATTCTCTAATATTTCAGGATGGAGCTCACCGAAGACGCCGACATTCACGCCGCCTATTATTACATCGCCTCTGCGCCCTTCTAAGAACGCACTATCGTCGGAAGGCACAAACTTTACAGATGCCGGCGCCGCCAGAAGCTCCTCGAGCACGGCGTCCACCACCGCCCTAACCTCGGCAAAGTCGGCGTCTACGTGCATCGAGACCGCCGCAAGACTCTGACGCTCCTGCAGCGACGGCGGCGGGAAAACGGCTCCGACTTCAAAAATGCGTTGCGGTAGCTCGTAATGCCTGTTCAATGAAAGCACTTCGAGCAGGCTCGGTAACAGCGAAACCCGCAACATCGTATGCTCGGTAGTTATCGGCGACGCAACTTTGAGCAACGACGGTGGCTGCGGACGCCGCATCCTCAAAAACTGCCTCTCCTCGCTCGCCAGCGTGAATGTCATCACCTCTAAATACCCCAAGCCGGTCATGACATCCCGGGCGAGCGCCTTCCACTCCTCCGTCGGATGAATCTCGCCGACCGTCACCGTGCTTGGAAGCTCGCCGCCGATGTTCTCGTAGCCGTAGCCGATGGCTATGTCCTCAATAATATCCCAGGAGTGCATGATGTCCGTCCTGTATGCAGGAATGCTGACCTCAAGCTCATCGTCGCCCAAAATCTCAGCGCCGAGCCGCAAGCGCTCGCAGCACTCCCTCGCAGTCTCCGCAGTCAGCCGAACGCCAATAAGCCTTGTAGCGGCGCTGACGCTCACCCGCATTTTCCTTGCTTCGAGGTTCGGCGTGATTTTCGTTGTCGAATCGTGAACTGCGACGCTGTGAATCTCGCCGCCACGCTCCGCCAACGCACACACGATTATGTTCAGCGCAAGCGAAATTCCCGCCTCTTCGGTGCCCGTCACCTCTATGAAAATGTCTCTCGTCTCCTCTGTAACTCTTGTTAGCTCAGCGTTGATTATCGGCGGAAAAGAGAGCACATTGCCCTCATTGTCCTGAATCAGCGGGTAGCGGTCGAAGCCTTCGAGGATGAAGCTAAACGCTATACCTTTCGGGTGTCGCTCCAGAATTTCCTGCATGCTCATCTCTTCGTTGAAGTCCAGCGGCACGAACTTAAAATCTGGCGACGCCGCCAAGTAGTGAAACGGTGGCTTTACCCTCGAGAAATCATGCACGCCGACAGAAACCTTGGCACGATTCCGCCCCAAGCCCCAGTGCAAGTGCTCTTGGAGCTGCATTAGCGACTCTATCGCCCTCGAATCTAATTTTAAGTTGCGGACAAGCGCACAAACAACATGAGGACGCACGCCCTTTACCGAAGCATCCACGAGCATTTTAATGTCGGACTGCTTGACCTCAAACCTCGGAAGCCCCGCCTCAAGCTCGAGGAAGCCCCGCATCGCACGGGCGACGCCCTCCACGCTAAAAAGGTCCGGACGGTTCGGGAAGAACTCCACCGCAACATGATCCTCCTCGATACGCTCGATGTCGGCGCCGAGCATAGGCAGACGCTCTAAAATCACGTCTTTGCTCACGCCTGTCAGCCGCTCCAAGTCGTCATAATACAGTTTCACTACCGGCATCTCGACCTACCGCCTCCTTAACTTTTGGTTTCATCTTTAAGAATGTGTCGCTGCTAACTCCCGCGTCTTTAGCCAACCATAAAGAGAAGTGGCTGGACAAAGCTATGATGAAAAAATTGCTTAAGAATAGATACATTTGGGATATACGTGACCTCCTTCCCGCACTGAAGTAAGGGGCATCCAACGGATGCATGAGGTTGGGGGGTGTGGTTCAGAACGAACCGCTCCCCTTCGAGCTGGGTCACGACAGCCCCTGACCGCAGGATATACCCGCAGCTTCGTCACATATTCATAGAGGGCAAATATAATCATCCTAAAAATTTAGAAGTTAAAACCGAAAAATAGGAAAAATTAAGCGGTGAACGCAGGCATCACCTTCTCAGTAATCAATTGTAGGGCATCTTTTTTCTTCTTGCCTAGGGGCGAGCCGAAGACGAACTGCGTGACGCCAGCTTTGAGTAGGGTCTCAATCTTGTTTATGCACTGTTCTGGCGTTCCGCTGACCGAGAACGCCTCTATGAAGTCGTCGTCCACGAGGGCGAAGGCGTCAGGTATTTTACCCTTCGAGATGAGCTCTTTCATCTTGTTAGCCTTTTCGACGTCGAGCCCGTGCCTTTCGAGGACGTTTTCTGGCGAACCTGCGGCGATGAAGGCTACAACTGGCGTTGCCGCCTTCTTTGCGTCCGCCTCGCTCTCTGCGACGGAGAAGCATGTGTAAGCGACGACGTCTACGTCTTTGAGCTTGCGGTTCGCCGCCTCCACGCCGCTTTTTATGTTCTTTGACGCCAGTTCGAAATCTTTTTCGTTGGAGGCGTTTATCAGGACGCCATCGCCAATCTCCCCTGCGAGCCTGAGCATCTTCGGGCCTTGCGCCCCGATGTAGATGGGTATTTCGTTAGGCGGTCTGAAGCTCATCCTTGCCCCCTCGAGCCGCACTGTCTTCCCGTCGAACCTCACGGGCTCTCCACTCCACAACGCCCTCAACGCCAGAACCGTTTCCTTCACCCGCGTCAGCGGCTTCTCCAGCTCGATGTTCAGAGCTGCGAGTGTGGAGCGGTCACCGGGACCTAAGCCGAGAGCCGCTCGCCCCTCTGAAAGCTCGTCTAAAGAGGCGACCGCCGACGCCGTCGAAGCGATGTGCCGCGTGTAAGGGTTCGTGACGCCGACGCCGAGGTTCATGACGTCAGTCGCCCTCGCAATCAAGGAGAGTGTCACGTATGGGTCTCTGTTCGTGTAGTGGTCGGTAATCCAGACGAAGTCGGCGCCGCCGAGTTCGAACCGCCTCGCATACTCCACAACCTTGTCCAGCGACATCGAAGGCACGAGCTCCACGCCGAACTGCACCCGCCGCTCAACAGGCTTCAGGACCTCCCGCGCGGGAAGTGCCTTCCGCTGGTCTTCTAAGATGCGTGCCGCCACCTGCAATGCGTTGAAGAACGCCTGCGGCGTGTATCTCCCCTTTATCAGCGCTATTATGTCCGCTCGCTCTCTCGGCGTCAGCGCCGCACGCTCGACGTCTTCGCTCGTCAGAATTGCGAGGATATCGTCGAGCAGCTCGTCCATCGCCTCTTTCCCGAACCTCTCCAGCCGCTTTAACATCCTTTCCACGCCATTCCTCGTGATTTCAGCCATTTCCATCCCTCACGTATGTCTTCTCAATACCTCTTGCGTCTTATCAGGGGCTACCTTTAGGCATGTCCCAATGGCATTTCGGAAGGCGTAAGCGGTGTAATGCCCCTTTATAAGCGCCATGAGCGTGTTCGCAGCCCTGCGGTCAAGTTCCGTGTCAATCTCAGCGGCAAGCTCTACAAGCTCGTCGCTCAAATCTCGAAGTTCGGCATCACTCATCTCGGCAACCCGCTCAAGCACCGCCTCCATCAGCCGCTCCGCCTCGTCCTCGAACTCTACGGGCTTCAGCTCGAACTCCAGCTCGCCTCTTTCTACCTCTCTTTCCTTTTCAGATTCCATCTTCCTCATCACCTCCTTTTTCTTTAGACTTCGAGATAACAAGCCGATTTATGACGGCGAGAGTTTCCTTAGAGTTCGCTCGTGCACAAATGCTGAGCACGCTTTTCATCACGTCCCTCGTGCGCACGCCCTTCATCATCCGCATTATCGCAGTCTTCTCGGACGCCGCCAGCCTCACGCCGCTCTCCACAATTATCGAGAGCAACTCCTCGCTCAGCTCCTCAAGCTCGCCGTCGCCTAGCGCCATCACGTCGTCCAAGCGGCTTGTTATCTCGAAGAGGACACCGATGTCCTCGTGCTCACGCCTCGCAACGTCGGAGAGGGGTATCAAGCACATCTTGTTGTTCCGGACGAATACTACAAACTTTCTCACGTCCTTGAGGCGTATTCCCATCTTTTCGAGCTGCTTAAGCTCTTTACTGCCGAAATATAAAGATAGGCCCCGCTTTTCGCCCTTTTCATGCACGCTCACGACGAGAGGCTCATCCCGCTCCATCGGTGTCCCCAGTGTAACATATGTAACCAGTGGCATATAAAACTTTCGGTGAACATGTGGAAAAGCATTTATTGTGGTGCCGCCCAGTATATCTGATGAAAAGGGTCACCTTCGCCGACGTCGGCGACCTCGAGCGGATAAAGCGGGAAATCATGCTCTCTATCATTTATCCGTTAAAACGCCCCGATTTATACGAGCTTTACAAAAGGGGGCTGAAAAGCAGCATCCTGCTCTACGGTCCGCCGGGCTGCGGCAAGACCCTACTCGCACGGGCGACCGCCGGCGAGGTGCAGGCGAAGTTCTACAACATTAAGACCGCAGACTTGCTGAGCAAGTGGTATGGCGAGACTGACAAGAACATCCAGTTCGTCTTCGAGGAAGCACGAAAAAACTCCCCGGCAATCCTATTTTTCGACGAAATCGATAGTATTGGCTCGCATCAGGACGCCGAACACCACGAGCGGCGGGTCTTGAATGCGTTTTTGACGGAGCTTGACGGTTTTGAGGACCGGGGGGACGTGATGATTCTCGCGGCTACGAACTCCCCGTGGAGCATAGACCCGGCGCTCATGCGTCCGGGGCGTTTCGACAAGCTGTTGTTCGTGCCGCCGCCAGGATTCAAGGCACGGGTTGAAATTTTTAAGATTCATCTCCGAGGTAGACCCGTGGCTGAGGATGTGGACTTGCGGGAGCTGGCAAGGCTCACCGACGGCCACTCCGGGGCGGATATTCGGGAAATTTGCAACGATGCGGCGACCTTCCCGCTGGAGGAGGCGTTACAGGGCAAGCCGCCACGGGAGATTTGCATGGAAGATTTCCTTAAAGCGATAAAAAGCCGCCGCTCATCGCTCTTATACTGGCTGCGGGTGGCGAAGCTGAAGATTGTGGAAAGGAAGATGGAGGAGTTTTTTCCTGAGCTTTTTGAATATTTTAAGGAGCTGGGAGCGAGCGAGGAGAAGGTATTTGGGTATGCGTAGGGGTAGGCATGACTGAGAAGAAGGAAACGAAGGCTGCTGAGAAGGAGGTCTTGGAGCTTGTGGTCTCGGTGCAGCGGGCGGGCAACGAGCGGGGCAAGCGCATCTATTTCGACAGCAAGAGCATAGAAGAGATAAAAGAGAGGTGTGGCGACGATTTTTTCCTACTGACGGAGCGCACGTTACTGGCGTTCGTGGACCCTTCTGAGGAACGGGTCACGCTCACACCGCTCAAGGGCATCTATAAGAAGTACTTTTAAGTGTTCCGCCTGCTCCTTCGTCAGCTCAACGTCCACACGCCCGAACGTGATTATTATGTTTCCACCGACCATCGGCTGCACGTCAATCTCCATCCCAAGCCGCCTCTGCTCGTCATCATCGCTCATCGCTTCTTCACCATCGCTCAGGCATAAGGAGTAAGCTTTGGCATTATGCAGTCCTCTTCAACAAGTTCAGTGCTCAGGCAGTAATGCCCGGTCTCGGGGCGGATACCGTAGAGGACTACCGTGCGGTCGATCGTGGTTATCCTGAAGCAGGCGCTCGCCATCTCCATGATTTGCGGCGCCATCTTGAGCTCGGGCGTGATGCGGACGAGCGTGACGTCGCCTCTCGCCCTTGTCTGCAAGGCATATGCCGTCAGCTCTTTAATCGCATCGCTTAGCTTCCCCCGTTCCTCAAGCCTGTAGAGGTGCTCTATGACGTCCGTCCCTATTATCGTGAGCACGGGCGGGTCGAGCCCACCGATATATTTACGAACCATCGAAAGGTCGTCCTCTATGGACTTTCCCATCAAGGGGATGACGTTTCCACCTCTTACGCCCAGCTCTACCTCTTTCTTTACCTCTTCGCACAGCACCTCGTCCCCGCTCTCGGTCTTTTCCAGCTCGCATATCTCGAAAACGGTCACGTATCTGTTGTATGCATCCTCGCCGACGAACGACATGATGTGCGAGCGCACGTAGCGTTCGCCCCTACCCGAGAACGGTAGACAGACGACGTAATTCTTATTTTTGACGGCGTTCACGATCGAAAAACCGAATATCGTCAAGCCGCCCCATGCAGAAATGTCGCTACCCACGTCAAAGACGATGAAGCCCCCTCGTCTGTAGCCGCCGCCAAGCAGCTCGTCGAATTCTTTTATACCTGTTGAGACGTAGCCCTCGGTGTTAGAAAGCACCTTGGTTCTTGGGTTTTTGACCTTGTAGAAGCGGAATTCGGGGAAACTTCGGAACCTGCCGCCGTGCAGCGTGAACGGATATTTGTGTCGCAGAATCCTGATGCCCCGCAGCTTCTTTATCTCCAGCTCCCGTATCATCCTGTAATCCATGTCAAAACTCCGCATTACGACTATGCCATCAACCATGTAATCAAGAGTGCCTACGCTCATATTTTCGGAGACGAGCACGAGGTTTATTCGGGCTTGCCGCACGAGCTCGGCAATTGCCCCTTCGAGCGCAACAACCCTCTTCTCATCCTCAACTTGCGCTATCACGGCGTCCCAGCTGTCTATCACGATGGTCGCCGGTCTCTTTATTTTGCCAAGCCTCGAATACAGGACCTCGGGAAAGGATTGTATGCCGAACGGCGCATCCGCCGAGACGTAAAGCTTCGTCGCGTCTATAATGTTGAGCGGGGGGATGCTGTCTTCGAGCCACGGAACTGCTCGTAGAGCGACGAGGGCGACACCCTTGTCGAAAGATAAACGCCATTAGAATCGCCAAACTCCTTGAGTATCTCAAGGGCGAGCATCGTCTTCCCGGTGCCCGGCGCCCCCTTTATCAGTAATGAGAAGCCCCTGTCCGAAGATAATGCCTCTACAAGCTCAGGGGGCATTCTTTTTTCCATTATTAATTAGAAAGTTTTCTTGATATAAAGCCTTGTCGCAGCTCTTTTTCACGCTCTTTTCGTCCTTCCAGCCTGTAAATTTCCACCTCTATGACCTTCACGTCCTTCTTGTGGAAATGGAACCTGCGTTTTAGCGGGAATTTGGCGTTTATCTTGTGCGTTATGACGTGGGGCGAGATAAACTTTCTGATGAAAGGTTCGGAGCCTGCATTATGTATGGTATAGACGATGGGTGCAATTTCAAGCGCTTTTTTGAGGAAGATGCGGTCCGCCCGCCTGTTGCTGCGCTGGGCGCCAAAAGGAGGGTTCATCACAACGACGTCCGCTGCCATCGCTCGCACGTCTCGAACGTCGCAACACAGAAATTCGACGGAGACGCCAAGCTTCTTTGCGTTTTTCCTCGCAACCTCGATGCAGCGGGCATCTTTGTCCACGCCGACGACTTTCTTTGCGCCAAGCAACTTTGCGCCGATGGCAAGGATGCCGGTACCGCAGCCGAGATCGTAAACAACGCCGCTTAGCTCGCCACGCATGAATGCGAAGTGCAGGAGCTCCGCCGCCACCACTGCAGGCGTCATATACTGCTCGCTACGCACGTCCGCCTCGCTTAGGTCCTCAACCCCCTCTAAAATTATTTCAAGCTCCTTTTTCCTCATCCGGCTGCACTGCCGCTGCTCGCCGAGTGCGAGCTACATAAGCCTTGCGTCTCGCTTCAGCTCTTAAAAGCCCGCCTCTTTAGCATCCTCTGCTCCTTCATCATTTCCCAGTGCCTCGTTGTCCGCATGAAGTAAACCATCAGGTCTCGCTCCTTCGGATATGCCGTCAACGGATATATGATGTTCGGGTTTTTGTTGTCCACGGCGTAGACGCCGATTTTGTATCTTGTGAGGCGATCGCCGGAGCTTGTGAGCCAGTTTTCGAAGTCGTTAAGCGTGACGCCGAACTGCTCTTGGAAAGCTGGGACAACGACGGCGTAGTCATGCTCGCCGCCGTATTTCCCCCGAAGCTCTATCATCCACTCGCCAATACTCGCAAGAGTCTCATCCGCTCGCAAACCTACGCTCGCAAAAAATTTGCGGCGCCCCTTCTCCGCGTAGATGTCAACGTGCTTGCTTTCCTCTTTATCGGCAACGAGCGTGTAGCCTTTGTCCATAAGCAGATGCGAAAATGCGTTTTTTAGATATTGAAGGGCATCCCCCTCGCTTTCAAAGCTCACGGACTCCCGCTCTGGCAGCAACTCCTTCTTCAGCCCCTCCAAGGGCTCAACCACCCGCTTCACTTTCGGCTCCCGCTTCACCTCGCTCTCTCCGTAATAAAGGTCGGAAATTTCTCGACCTTCGCTGTCGATGAGCCGCAACGCCAGCAGCACCCGAACGACGTTCGCAAACTCCTTCTTCTCCACGATTTTTATGTCAGCGACCTCCCAGTCCGCCGGATACGGCAGCTTTATCTTTAAACCTTGTTTCTCAAATACTTCGTTGACTTCGGCTACGGTTACCATTATTCCTATTTGTGAGACGGTAAAATTTGATAGTAACGGAAGGCGCCGCCTTCCGCAAAGAGCGTTGGTATGCGCTTTTCTCTCTCTCACTTTATGAGACACAGAGACACAGGCAGGCATTCAGCTCTTCCTGCGCCGCCTTATCACGTCGTTGAGATGAGCGGCGTTCGTGGTGATGCCGGCGAGGACATCGGCGCCGTATTCGAAGAGGATCTTGGAAAGGGGCGTGCTCGGGCCGGCGACTACGGTGAAGCCGCCGCTCAGCTCAAGGAG
>QMVQ01000054.1 GCA_003661185.1 Candidatus Alkanophagales archaeon
GCGCGGTGTGCTTGACTAAAAGGATTTACCCAGAAGTTGTGAAAAAGATTTTCGAAGCCGGTGGCGGGGGCATTGCGCCGCAGATGAAGTCGGTGGTGCACGTCGCCGCTCATAATTTCCTGAAGGTCATTGGTGCGTCCCCCCAGCTCAGAGAGCTTATAGAGCTTGAGCCCGAATTCGCTTACGAGCATGAGTGGGATGACGAAGAGAAAATAGAGTTCCTCAGGCAGATAGAAAGGCTTACCGACCGAGACGTCCAAAGCCTCAGAGAAGAGCTTAAGAGGCTGTACGAAGTTTACGGAGCGCCAAGCCGTTATTATGCGATTCTGATGATGGACGGGGATGAGATGGGGAAGCTCCTCTCCGGAGAGAAGCTTCCGGAGTTCGAGGAGTTTATCCATCCAGCAGTTGAAGCGTGTTACGAGAGAAGCCATTTGAGGGGTGTTTTGAGCGAGAAGCGGCTGCTTTCCCCTTCGATGCACATGGCGATCAGCCGAGCGCTCAAATACTTCTCAGTTGAGCTGGTTCCCCACGTCGTTGACAATTACGAAGGCGTGCTGATTTACGCCGGCGGCGACGACCTTCTCGCCCTTTTCCCGACGGAGAAAGTCTTGGCGGCAGCAAACGAGCTTAGGAGGCTGTTCTCTAAGGACTTCTACGACAGCGGAGAGATTGGCATGGGCAGCGTCGCCACAATCAGTGCTGGCATCGTCTTCGCCCACTACAAGTATCCGCTATACGACGCCCTCGATCAGGCAAGGAGCATGTTAGAAGAAGCAAAGGAGGAATACGGGCGGGACGCCGTCGCCTTGCGCTTCCTGAAGCGAGGGGGCGAGCCGTTGACCGCAGGCTTCAAGTGGGACTGCGTCGAAGACCTCTTGGCGGTCGCCGAAAGCCTCTCAGGCGATGCGGGAATTTCACGTCGCTTCATTTACGACCTTGCGAGGGCGGCGAAGATTCTTGAAGGCGAGGCGCTGCGCTCAGAGGTGAGAAGGCTACTGCGGCGGCGCACAGAGAATCTTAATGAAGAGGCGCTTAGAAAGCTTGAAGGCAAGCTTTTCTGCTTGCTCAGTAAGTTTGAGGCTCACGGGCAGAGCGGGAGGGAGCTTGCGGAGGCTTTGAGGATTTTGTGCGACGCCTACGGGGGTGGCGTCCGTGAGTGAGCTTTTAAGGTTCTTCGTTGAGCCTCTCGACGTCCTCATCTTCAGAAGCTCAAGACCCTTCGTGGCTGGTGAAGACCACGTCGCAAAGCCCAGCATCGCCAACCCATCTACGTTCGCCGGCGCCCTGAAAACGAAAATCCTCGCATCCTTCTGCTCAAGAATGGGCATAGAAATGGGTGAACTCCAGAGAAAAGGAGACGAGGCTGGGTTCGAAGAAAAGGTCAAGAAGCTTTGCGAAGAGAACAAGCAACTCAGGGAGGTTTTGGAGATTGTGGGACATCCGTGCGTGAGTTCAATTCCGAAGTTGCAACTGAAAGCCGTCTTTTTTGCAGAAGACGGAGGAAAAGAACTACTACCCCTACCAAACGACGTCAGAGTGGAGCGGAGCGGAGGGGATTTGGTTATAAGGGTTTTGGAGGTGAAAGAGGGGTTGCTTGAAGGCTTATTCGACGGGAAGAGAATAGAGTTTCTTGCTGAGCGGGAAGTCGAACGCAAGCGAGCCGCCGGAGGGGCGAGCTTTCTCCGAGCCGCCGCTTTGAGATTTTACCTCTTGAGAGAGTTTGAAAAGTTGGAGTTTGAAATGTTGAGGAAGATGCTGAGGAAGCCTCCTTACAAGGAGGAGCGGAGGACGGGCATAGAGCTGGAGAGGGGGCGTAAGAGGGCTGAGGACAGGAAGCTTTACACGGCAGAGTTTTGGAGGTTCGAGGGGGGCTGCGGGTTTACGCTTTGGCTTGAAGATGCCGGCATTGGAATTCCAGAGGGACTCTTAAGGCTGGGAGGTGAGGGGCGTCCCGCTTATTTGAGGGAGCTGGGACGTTTGGACTTCAGGAGCTGGGGGCTGGATACGAGCGAGATTTTGGAGAGGATAAATGAGGAGCGGCGGCTCAAACTTTACTTGGTCACGCCCGCCATCTTCGAGGCGGGGTGGAAGCCGGACGTGCGGAGAATCGGGAAGATGCTGGGCGGGGCTGAGCTCGAACTCGTCTCCGCGCTCCCCGGAAAGCCGGTTTACTTGGGCGGTTACGATGTCGCTCGGAACAAGGAAAAGCCCTTGCGGCGTGGCGTGAACGCAGGCGCCGTCTACTTTTTCAAAGTCAGGGGACGAGTCGAGGAGGAAAAGGTGAGGCTCCCGCTCAACGTTTCCGATTACGAGAGTGAGGCTGGGCTGGGAGCCGCCTTTGTGGGGGTGTGGTGATGTTCGAAAAAGTTTTCCTGTTGGGGCTGTATGCGGAGACGCCCTTGCACCCGGGGAGCGGGGCGGCGCCCGACGCCGCCGTCGACCTCCCGGTGCAGAGAGAGCGGCACACGGGACTCCCGATGGTGCAGGCGTCGAGCCTTAAGGGGGTTCTGAGGGCGCACGCCCACATCGTGGGCATCGGCGAAGGAGAGAAAAAGACGCTCTTCGGCGACCCGAACGAGGTGGGCGGGCTTTCGGTTACCGACGCAAGACTCCTCGCGCTCCCGCTGAGGACGCTGAGGGGCGTGTTCTGCTGGGGAACCTGCCCGCTCGTCCTCGAGCGTTTCAGGCGGGATTTGAGCTTCGCAGACGCATCTCCTGACTGGAGAATCGAACCTACGGAGGAAGACAAAGCTTTGGTTCCAGAAGGCTCAAGCGTGGTCGCCGAGACCTCTAAGGGGAAAGCGGTTTTCGTCGAGGACGTGCGTCTCTCCGCGGTCGAAAGCGAGGAGGTCGGGAAGATCGCAAAGACGCTTTCGAAGCTCCTTCCCCAGGGAGAAGCGCACGGGACGTTCAGGGAAAAATTCAAAAAGGATCTGGTCGTCATGCACGACGACGTCTTCAAGGCGTTCGCTCAGACGGCGCTCGAAATCGTGACGAGGATAAAGATCGACGAGAAAACTGGAACGGTTGCGAAAAAAGACGGTGGTTTATGGAGCGAGGAACATTTGCCGACAGACAGCTTACTCTATGCTCTCGTCCTGATTCCGCAAAGGAAGGAGTTGAAGGGCTTGATGGGAAAACTAAAAGGTTACGACGGCAGCATTTTGCACGTCGGCGGCGACGAGACCGTCGGGCGGGGCTTCGTGCGTGTGCGGCTCTTGGAACCTGAAGAGGTGGTGAGGGGTGGGCATGCGGAGTCTTGAGCAGGAGCGGGCGAAGTTCGCATGGGCGTGCGTCTCGGAAATGCAGCGAGAGGATGAGGAGAGGCAAAGAGAATATCGCTCCTACGTCAGGCGGCTGCCGTCTCTCATCCTCACGAGCGGCTTGCCGAACGCCCTCGCCTTCTACATGGCGAAAAAAGGCGTCCACGAAATAGTTTACCAACACCTCAATGACTGGTTCAAGTCCGGTGAATGTCCGATAGCCTTAGAGAAAGACCTTTTAGAGTGGTTGGTCGGGGAGGCGAGCACCCTGCAGGCGTTCCGAGCGACGGAGGAGGCGCTTCTCCTCCTCGGCTGGCTGAAGAGGTTTGCAGAGAGCGAGCTTGAGGCTGGCGAGGGAGGGGGCGAATGACCTTCTTCAACCTTCCGCCGGAGCTGCAAGATGCGAAGGCGGTCATCGAGCAGGCAGTCCGCCGAGGGGAGGGGCTTAACACCTCACTCATCTTGAACAAATACGCAAATCGCTACGCAGTCGGGCTTAAGGAAGGAGGAGAATGGAGAGAGGGGAGCCAATCTGAGTTAAAAAGGCAGATTTACCTGCTTTCTGAGGCTCGGCTTGAGGTCGTGGAGGAGCTCAGGAGCGCAGTTGAGCGGAGGCGGGGAGGGGTCAGTAGGACGGAAAGGGGTTTGGAGAGATTGGAGAAAGCTCTGCGGGCGCTTGAGGAGTGCGACGTTGAAGGTGCGCTCAGGGAGCTTGGAAGGGAGCGGGCGTTTCAGAGGCTCAAGGAAAAGCTCGCCGGCATTCGGCTGGCGTTGTCCTGCCGCCTGATGCCTCTGAGCCTCTACGAGAGCTACGAGCGGAGGTTTCAGGAGATGCTTTCGGTCTTAGAGGGGCAAGGCTGGAACGTCAGGCAGGCTGATCTGAAACTCTCGTGGCGTCTCTCCGTGGACCTCGGCGCTGCGAGCGTCTATGAAACCTCGATAAACCTCCACCGGAACTACGGCGTGCCCGTGGTTCCGGGGAGCGCCGTGAAGGGCGTTACGAGACATTACGCCTCGACGATAAAAATCGCAAAACCGCTTTTCGAGCAGATCTTTGGGGATATTAACAGGAAGGGAGAAGTTCTGTTCTTCGACGCCCTCCCGCTCCCAGAGGGAAAGGATTGTTTCGTCGTTCTCGACGTGATGAACGTCCACTACAAGAAATATTACGAGACGCAGACCGAGCCGCCGGGAGATTGGATGAGTCCCGTTCCGGTGTTCTTCCTCGCCGTCGAGGGCATTTGTTACCGATTCTCGGTGGCGGCGAGGGATGAAAAGCTCGCAGACGAAGCCTTAAGGCTGGTCAAGGGAGCCGTGAGGGAGTTAGGGGTCGGGGCAAAGACCTCCGCAGGTTACGGCTTTTTCGAGGAGGGGTGAATGTGAGCGTCACGCTCGTGGCGGTTGTCGGCGCCGGCAAGTGGGAACGAGTGGAATACGTACTTCAGGGGCGGAGGTTCGAGACGGACTTCTCCCCCCACGCTCTACACCACTTTTTCAGGGACGAAGTGGACAAATTCATGTTTTTCGGGACGGAGGGGTCGAAGTGGGATGTTGTGCGCCGTTATTTTTCAGATTTCGAGAGGGTTTTAATTCCAGAGGGGCGAGACGGTGAGGAGATCAAGCAGATTACCAAAATCTTCATGGAAAACTTGCGAGGAGACGTGATTCTGGACTTGACGCACGGTTTCCGGCATCATCCCATGTTGCTGCTGCTCACGGCTTTCACCCTCAGCCTCACCGGGAGGTGCAACGTCCTGCACGCCTTTTACGCCATGCTCCCGCTCGGCGAGCGGCGGGCGGAATTCTTGGACCTCTCCCAATACCTCACTGCTCTGGAGGCGTTTTTCAGCGCCGAGACCTTCAGAGCCACATTTTATGCTGCGAGGCTCAAGGAATTGAGAGAGCGCGTAGCGAGGCGCAAAAAGGGAGCGACGCAGCGCGAGCGTGAGGTCTTAACCGAAATCACGAAAGTTCTTGGCGCACTGGAGCGGCTCGTCGAGTATTTGAAGGTAGGTTCCGGGTTAAGAGCTGTGGAAAAGGCGAAAGAGCTATCTAAGTTCGGAGAGTTGAGCGGTGTCGTCTCCGAGGAGTTTCCGCTCTTAGCCCCACCGCTCGAACTATTCTTGGAAGAGGCGGAACGGATAAAGAAAATGGAGGGTGTGCCGCTCTGGGGAGCACTCCTTAACTTCTCAGAGATGCTGGCGGAGAAAGAACATTTTATTCCTGCCATTGTCTTTTTGCGCGAGGGGCTTCTTACTTACGGCTGTTATAAAATGAGCGGGTGCAAGGTGAAAAAATGCGTTTCGGAGGCGTGTCCCAACTGGGAGCTGAGGGAGAGCCTAAGCGGGATTTTAACCAAGGTTGGGAAGGGGGAGCTCAGATACGATGAAATCTTCGAGCTGTGCCAACTTTACAACGAAATCGCAAATTGGCGAAATGCGATGGCGCATGCCTTCATGCGGAAAAGCGCCCCTGAGGTGAAGAAGGTCGGAGAACGCCTCTCAGACCTTCAGAAGAGGTATAGAGGGGTGATTAAATGAAGACGGCGGTAATTGCTCCGATGGGAACTTCGCCCCCTGTAGTGACCGAGTTCATCGATCACTTCGAACAAGCAGGAGAAAAGATAAGTGATATGGTCCTCCTCGTCACCGAGGAGAGACTTGTCAAGAAAGGCGCAGAAGTTGCGAGGATAGCCCTAAAACTGAAATACCCTAAAGTGAGGGTTCATAAGGTCTTTCTCCCTTTCGAGGACACACTCACGACGGAGCAGAACCTTGAGTTCATGAGAATAGCGGCGAGAGTCATCAGAGACGAGCGTGAGAAATACGGCGCCGAGAGGATTTACTTAAACGTTGCCGGCGGTCGCAAGAACATGTGCATTACGCTCTCGCTCCTAGCCCAGATGCTTGGAGTGGAGGGCGTCTTCCACGTCGTCAACCGCAACTATAAGGAGATGAACGTCAACCTCGAAAGGCTTAGACATGAAATCTCGCAGATTTACGAGGCTAAGAGTGAGGAAGAGAAGATTAGAATCTATAAGAGGAATGCTGAAAGGTTTGACCCTCTTTCTTCCCTCCTAAGAACGAATACGAATTAATCAGAATACCAACGTTGCCATTCCCTGAAGAATACCTCGGAGAAGTATTGATAACGCTCTTGGGAGAGGGACAAAAGCACAAAGAGAGGCTTGCTAGCTTTGGCCTCTTGGAAAAGCATGGAAGCAAATACTTCGCAACGGACTTCGGAAGAAAACTTGCAACCGCCATCTTAGGACGAGAGCAGCACGAATAAAACCTTACCACCAAATCACGAACGGCTCATACTCCTGCACGCCGATGAGGTGCTTCACGAGCTTGTAGCACTCCAGACGGATAAGCCTCTGATACGACACGTTCCGCCTGAGCGTCCTGTGTTTGATCGTTTTTTCCAGCCGCTCCTGATAGTTTCGCAGAAATATCTTGCGACCATCGGCGTTCAAAAGGCATTTATTAAGCTCATCCCGGAAATGCTCCAGCCTGAGCATCTGCTTGTTCACCAGATAGAAAATGAGGCGGTCAACAAGCAAAGGCTTGAAAACCTCGCTTACGTCGAGCGCTAACGAAAATCTCCTCTCCGAAGGCTCGTGCAGGTAAGAAATCGTGGGATTTAACTGCGTGTTGTAAATCTCGGAGAGCACCGTTGCATAAAGAAGTGAGTTTCCAAAACTAATCAGCGCATTCACGGCATTCTCCGGCGGCTGCCTGCTCCGCCGCTCGAAGCGGAACTCCTCCGGAAGAATGTAATTGAAGCCGTCATAGTATTCAATCTTAGCACGCGCTTCGACGTTCATCACCTCCGTGATCTTCGTTGCGTCGTTAAGCTCATGCAAAATGCCCCCAAGCTCTATCTTCTTGTCCTCAAGCTTGTATTTCGAGACGTTCCGCACCATGTTCCTGATGGCGCCCCGCACGAAAGCCTTCGCCAACGCCAAACGCTTCTCACCGTCCAAATAATGCTCCACCTGCTTCACGAGCAAATCTCCGGAGAGCAGCCGCTCCCTCGGGTAAAAACTCCCCTCATAGAAGCCGTAACGGTTAAAGAAGTGCACGGGAATCTTGTTTAATGCGAGAAGGTGCAGAGCTTGGGAGGTTATCGTGAGCGAGCCATATGCGTAAATGCTTTGAATTTTGGAGATGGGAAGCGGCTTTTTATTCCCGCGGCTCACGAAATAAAGCGTGTTTTCTTTCCTCTCCAAAACGCCGTCAGACGTTATGTAAAGGTTTTTCATCGCTTAGCCTACATCTTTTACGTGCAGGGCTTCGACCACCCGCCAGGCTTTATTCACGACTTCTTGGTCTGCCGTCACCAGCTTCGCCCCGGCGAGCTTGGCGAGCGCCACATAACTGGCGTCATATAAGGTAATGTCGAGGTCGACCGCCGTCCTCACCACCTCCTCACAATACCTGCCCCGCAAGCCCCAAAGCTCAATCCCATACTTCTCCAAAGACTCAGCAGCCCCGATCAGCTCCTCCTTCGAGTATAGGTTGCTGTAGCGCAGAGCATTGAGCACCTCGTAGGGCATTAAACTCGGGCTCGCAAGCTCGACCGCCCCCCGTATGAACTTGTCCCTGAGAAGGAGTGCTTTTCCGCTGTGCTCCTCCTCCAAGAACCACTTTACGACCACGGAGGCGTCCACTACGACTTTCTCCGCCGCCACGCCCTTATCACCTCCGCGCTGTCCCAGCCCTCGGGCGCCTTCTTACGCAGCTTCTCGTTCAGAAGCACCGCCTCCGCAAGGTTCCTGCCGCTTTCCTCTTTAACCTTACGCTCTAAAGCCTTCCGAACCACCTCGCTCCAGTTTATATGGCTAAGCCGCTCCATCTCACGCTTCAACCGCTCATCCACACGCACGGTCACCAAAGGCATGTTTGTATATATGTATATACGTGTATAAAAAGCTCACGCCGAAAAGCAAAGCTCGTAATAGGCGCACCGTCGGCAAATCGGCTTCCGCTCAGGCTTCGGCAGCCACCCACGCACAACACGCTTGATGTCTTCAAGCACCTTTTCAAGTTCCTTTTCAGCCTGTTTGTCGAGCGAAAGCTCTTTCTTCTTCCTGAGCTTCGGGTAGCTGATCACCGCCTTTACCCTCTCGATACCCTTCCTCTTTTTCAGGAAATAGAGGTAGTAAAGCGTTTGCATCTCATGAGCTTTCTCCATTTTATCGGACTTCTTCACCTCGTGGATCTCAAGGACTTCGCCGTTCTGCATGAAATCCACCGCTATCAAATCGTCAATAATCACGTTCTTCTCACGTCCCTCATAGCTGTATTCGTGCAGTAAGAAGCCCAACGCCACGAGGTCGGACTCCCGCTCCATCTGGATTCCGTGCGAGAACAGCCAGAGCTTCGTCCTGCACACGAAATAGTAGTTCACCTGCGTCCCCCTGACGAGAAGCTCGTGCCTCAGCTCCCGCTCCAGCTCC
>QMVQ01000055.1 GCA_003661185.1 Candidatus Alkanophagales archaeon
CTTTAACCTACCCGCTAGCTCCTTACTTATCTTTATGGTCGTCTTTTCTATCATTTCCTTATGTTGAGAAATGGAATAAGTTGTATAAAAGTGTTTCGGCGCCCTTACCCGCCTTTGAAAAGGCGGGAATGTGGGCACCTTTTTATGTCTTCAAGCTCGATTTGCGAAAAAACACTCTTTTTAAGCAGAAGTTTGACAAAGTGAAAAGGGGTGAAAGCATGAAGAAAGAGTTAAGAGACGTTGCGGTCCTTGGCGTCGGGCACACGAAGTTCGGGAGGAGCCCTGACAAGTCGTTGATGGACCTCTTCGGCGAGGCGGCACTTGAGGCTTTAAAAGCGTCGAACATCGAAAAAGAAAAGGTAGAGGCGGTGTTTGTAGGGCAGCACGTTGGTGAGCTAACTGACGGCACTTCGAACTTTGCACCGTTCGCCGCTGCCGAAATCGGGTTGGCGGGCGTCCCTGCAACGAGAATGGAGGGCGCCTGCGCGTCCTCATCCGTTGCCTTTAGAGAGGCTTACTTGCTGGTAGCCGCTGGTGTTTACGACGTCGTGCTCGTAGGTGGTGTCGAGCGTTTGCTGTCCGCAGGAACGGCGATCGGCACGAGGGCGCTCGCAACCTCCGCCGACGGCGTTTATGAGTTCAACGCCGGGCTCACATTCCCCGGAATCTTTGCGATGGCTGCCATCCTTTATTCCAAGAAATACGACATCCCGCTGGACGAGCTGCGGGAGAAGATGGCGCACGTCTCCATGAAGAACCATGGATATGCGGCGTTGAATCCGAAGGCGCAGTTCTACAAGAAACTCGGCGATTTAAAGGTCGAAGACGTGCTGAGCTCAAGGATGATAGCGTATCCGCTGACGCTGCTCGACTGCTGTCCGATGACAGATGGGGCGGCGGCGTGCATTCTCGCGGAGGCGAGCATCGCCGAAAAGTGCGTCGAAAAGCCGATTTACGTGCTCGGCGCCGGGCAGAGCTCTGCAGGCGGCATCTACAGGCAGAAAGACATAACGGTGCCGATGTCGAGGGTGCGTTCCTGCAAGATGGCGTTCGAGCAGGCAGGACTCACGCCCGACGACGTGGACGTCGTGGAGCTTCACGACTGCTTCACGATTGCTGAAATCATCGCTTCGGAGGCGATGGGCTTCTTCGAGTTCGGCGAGGGCGCAGATGCAGTCGCTGAGGGCAAGACGAAAATCGGTGGCAAACCCGCAGTCAACCCCTCTGGCGGACTCATCGGCAAGGGGCATCCGGTCGGCGCCACCGGCGTCTCGCAAATCTATGCCATCGTGAAGCAGTTACGCAACGAGATGGAGCCCCGAGAACTGCAAGTGCATGATGCCAAAATCGGCATGACAGACACTCTCGGCGGCGACTTCGGAACGATTTGCAACATCATCCTGAGCACAGAGCGGTGGGGTGAAGCTTAGCTACGGAGGTGTTATAAATGGGAAAGCTCACGTTTAAGGCGTATTTCGACGCTTTGCGCGAGGGCAAGCTGCTTGGGCTGAGGTGCAAGGCATGTGGTGAAGTCACGTGCCCACCGATGAGCGTGTGCCAAGAGTGCGGCGCTGACGAGCTTGAGGTCGTGGAGATGAAGAACAGCGGCGTGATAAAGACGTTCACTGTGATTCACGTAGCGCCTGCAGGGCTTGAGGACGAAGCCCCTTATGTCGTCTGCGAGGTTGAAACCGATGACGGCCCGTGGCTCGTTGGCAGGCTGGACCTAAAGCCGGAAGAGGTGTCCTTGGAGCTTGTAGGCAGGAAAGTTACGATTACAGGGCAGGAACTACCGCCAGAACGCCACTATCCCGATAAGGAGCGCCGAGTCGTCCCGCTGTTCAAACTTGCTTGACCTGCGCTCTTGAGTCCAATTTTCTTTGTTTTTCTTCAATTAACCAACTGAGCCTTGGACCTGATTGCGTTAGATTTCTTTCTGCACATGCCCCCAATGCCATCTGACGGAACCGCAAAGCTAATGAGGGGCGAGGCGTAAGGGAACTCTGATGCTCACAGCAGCAGTCATCCAGATGCGGGTGGGAAGGCATTTTGAGAAGAATTTGGAAGAGGCATCGCTTTTGGTTTCAGAAGCCGCATCCGAGGGCGCAGAACTAATATGCCTGCCTGAATACTTCTTCGCAGAATCCTTCAAGGGCAAGACGCCGGCAGAAGTCCACAAAAATACGTATGAGCACACTGTAAGTTTTCTGCGGGGGCTTTCCGCAAGGTACAACGTAATGCTCGCTGGAACCGTTTTGGAGAAGGTAGAGACAGCGACAGAACCCCGATACTTCAACACTTGCCTCGTTTACGACAGCGGCAAACTACTCTTAAAGCAGAGGAAAGTGCACCTCACCGAGGGCGAGGAGCGTTGGGGGCTCTCATGCGGCGACTCCTTCTGCGTTACGTCGTGCCGAGGCTTCAAAATTGGCGTCCTCGTGTGCGCCGACGTCCTTTATCCCGAAGCCGGGCGGCTGCTCGGATTGCTCGGCGCCGACGTCGTCCTAAACCCTGTAATCTCACGCTTCTATGAGCATGACCCCACCAAAGACGCTCGCCAGTGCATCTTCGTCGCAAGAGCCTACGACAACAGCTTCTTCATTCTAAAAACAGGTGGCGTCGGCATCTCGCCCTTTGGGAACAAGATAGTCGGGCGGAGCTTGGCGGCGGCGCCGTGGGGGGTGCTTGCGATGACGAGGGATGAGAACAAACCGGAAGTTCTCGTCGTGCAGCTTGATTTTGGTTTGTTGAGACGGCTGCGTAGCGAGAATTACTCGCTCACAAGACGTAACAGAAAAGCTTACGAGCCGCTACTCAGTTAGCCTTGCGTAGCTTTAGGGTAAGAGCCCAAAACCTTGAGCGTTTCCGCCTTTTCGTTTATGCAGAGCAATGCCTCTTTTACCTTCTTGTCCCTTACGTGCCCCTCGCAGTCGATATGGAACATGTAATCGCCGAGAGCTCGCTTCGACGGTCTCGATTCTATCTTCGTCAAATTTATCTTCCGTTTTGCGAACTCGCCCAAGACCTCGTAAAGGGCGCCTGGTCTGTCTTTTAGGTACAGTATGATGGAGGTCTTGTCGTTGCCTGTCGGCTTGCTGTCTTCAGCGCCCTCTCTTGCTATTACGATGAACCTCGTGACGCTGTTCCTGTCCTGCACGTCCCGGGCGAGCACCCTCAAGTCGTATTTCGACGCAGAGTCCTCAGAGGCGAGTGCAGCGACTTCTTTGAACTCCTCAGCGAGCTTGGCGGCGTGCGCCGTGCTCCCTGTCTCCCGCACCTCAACCTTGCCCTTCAACTTTCGTAGGAACCCTCGACACTGCGCCAAGGCATGTGGGTGCGACATTATTATTTTAACGTCGGAAAGCTCGCCCCTCGCAAGCAGGCATATCCTTATCGGAACCAATACCTCGGCAACGATCTTCACCGGCTCCTTCGACAGAAGGTCGAGAGTCTCGCCGACCGAGCCCTCCAAAGAATTCTCGATAGGGACTACGCCGTAGTCGGCTTCGCCCCTCAGGACACCGTCGAAAATATCTGAAATCGTGTCGTAGTAATTCAATTGAAAATCTACACCACTCGAAAGCCAGAGCTTTGCGGCGTTCTCAGAGAACGTGCCCTCGGGTCCTAAGACGCCGACCAAAATCATGTCAGAGCAGTCTTGAGCGTTGGAGCAACAGTAGGTCCTCGGTGCTTATTTTCTTGCCCTCCATGAACCTCTCGTAAATCTCTTTTGCCTTCTTGCGTGCCTCCAAGCGTTCTCTGAAGTCTCGGTCTTCATACATCTTACGGTAAATGCCCTTGATGACGCGGTCGAAGTCTCTGGCGTCCCGCTGGTGTCTTATGAACAGGCGGTGCGCCTCGTCGGCGGAGCGTTGCGCTTCGAGGAACTTCTGATGGGCGGCGTCCGCACGGGCACGGAGCCTGTCCGCCTCACGGTAGCATTCCACCATGCTCTCGTGGTGTTGCTGGGCGAGCTTTGCGTATTTTATGAGCTGCTTGTGATGCTCGTCAGCCTCAGCCTTTAAAACCTTCGCTCTTTCGAGCAGCTCCTTCAGCTTCTTGTCCCGTTCAAGCTCTTGCATCTTCACATCCAGCTCTCTCCTAAGCTCCGCAATCCTCGCAACCAGCTGCCGCTCCTGCTCAATGCTCATCACCCGAGTCTGCTGCCGCAACTCGAGCTCGTCTATTTTCCGCCGCAGTTCCTCGAAGGAGCGGATAATATCCAGCTTCACTCCGTTCTTCCTGCGTAGTTTCTCCATTTCTGCGTAGCACTGGCGGACTTTCTCGTTCAGTTCGTCCCGCTTCACCTTCATCTCGATGACTTTCTCGTTGTTCTCGTCCCGCAGCCTTTTATATTCTTTAGCCTTTTCGATGGTCTCATGGACTTTCCTGTTGAGCTCGTTACGGATCTCTGCCCACTTGCTCGCCTCAGCGTTCAACCTGTTGCGTAGCACCTCAAACTCCGCCGCCTTTCTTGCCAAATCGTCCCTTCTTGCCTCCAATTCTTCTAACATTTACTGACGCCCGTTGTTGATTTACGAGGGGGAACAACTGCGCCGCCTGAGCACAATGTCTTCGAGGGGAAGTTTGTTAAGGCATTATTTAAATGTTACTTTTATTATTTACGAGGAGTCGGGAAGTAGTGCTCCTCTTTGAGCCCTACAACGCATGTTGAGTTTTATTCGGATTATTTTATTAAAATAAATGCATTGGCAACAGATGCCGTCATTTCTTCTCCCATTTGTAAAGCTCAAGGACCTGAGAGAGGGTTTTTCCTCTTTTTATTTCCGCCCGCACCCGCTCTTCCATCTTCCAGACTTCGAGCGCCCGCCTCGCAATCTCGTAAGCCCGCTCCTTCGGGACTACGACGACGCCGTTGTCGTCACCTACTATCCAGTCGCCGGGCTTGACTTCTTGCCCGCCGCATTTTATCTCGGCGTTTATCTCGCCGAAGCCCTTAGGCTCACCCGCATTCGGAACGATGTGCCGTGCAAACACTGGAAATCTTATCCTCCGAATCTCATCAACATCCCGAACGGCGCCATCTATCACAATCCCCGCAATCCCTTTGTTCTTGCAGCTCCATGATGCCAACTCGCCCCAAGGGGCGATTTCATGTGAGCCTGCATAAATTACAATCACATCGCCCTCACCGGCAATGTCGATGGCTTCCACGGGCTTTGCCCAGTCGCCTTCGAAAGTCTGGACGGTTACCGCCTTCCCGACCATTTTTATGCCCCCGAAGAGTGGTTTTATCCCCTTCATCACGCCCTTACGGTGCATGGCATCGCTGATGTTCGGCGTGGAGACCTTCATAAAGATTTCTCGAATCTCCTCCTCCAGCTCCTTCTTCCTCCGCACCTTCACCTCGGCGGCGTCGATGGCCTCTCGAATCTTCCGTGCGGACTCCGTAACGTTCGCCGAGCGTATTATGTTGCCGCCAACGATAACAATGTCCGCTCCCATACTAACAGCAGCCGCCGCACCTTCGGCGTCGAGCCCGCCGCCGACCGCAATTGGGATATTGACCGTCTCTGCAACCTTCTGCAAGATGTCAAGCGGGTCCATGCCGACCATCTGCTGGTCGATGCCGACGTGCACGCAGACGTAATCCACACCCATTTCCTCGACTTCTTTCGCCCGTCGCACGGGATCTTCGTGGTTTATGATGTCCACCATGAGCTCGACGCCGTATTTACGAGCGGAACGCACCGCATCTTGAATCGTGGAGTCGTCAGAGACGCCAAGAATCGCCACGATGCTTGCGCCAGACTTCGCTGCCATCTCAACCTCTATGGCGCCAGTATCTATCGTCTTCATGTCCGCTACGACCTTCCTGTCCGGGAACGCCTCCCTTAATGCTCGAACGGCGTCCATACCCTCGCTTTTTATGAGCGGCGTCCCTGCTTCTAACCAGTCTGCACCGCCTTCTATGCTCTCTTTAGCTATTTGGATCGCCCTTTCCAATTCGAGGACGTCGAGCGCAACTTGAAGTATTTTCCTGCTCATCTATCTTCTTAGGGCGGCGCTCCTAATAAAAGCTCCTAATAAAAGCCCCGCCGAGCTCAAAGCACTTCCAATCCTTATAGTCGATCCTTTACTCATATCCACTTTAACTTCCTCTTGGGAACCTTAATGGCAAAGCGTAACGCCTTTTCCGAAAACGAGCCATCCCAGTCAGTTAAGTCTATCTTGAACTTCAAACGCCCCTTCATCCCACAAGATACTGCAGTCAGCTCGCAACTGTAACTTTTCTTCGCCTCTAAGGGGATTTCTGGATAGCTAAATGTCTTTATCCTAACCTCACTATCTCTCTTTTCCATGACCAGAACGTAGAAGCCCCTGTGCAGATGAATCTTCCTAGGAGGAAAAAGTGATGGTATATAAACAGGCGGCCCTCCTCCACGCAAAATCATTCTCTCCATCCCCCAAGCGCACTTAGCCTGCTTGGGCTTCCCCTCACCGTTGAGAATTTTTATCTCGACCTCGCAATCTTCAGCAGCAAAATTTTTTACTTCGACGACTCCCTTCAGGAAGAGATATTCCCCTAAGCCGTTTTTATACTTCTCAAAGTCAAGCTCTCTATGCCCCTTTAGATATACTTTCAGCTTCGGAGACCTGAGAATATGGTGAATGGCGTAAAGTCCTGTAAATAAGGCTGTGAGGAATGTAAAGACTTCGGTGAGATGCGAAGCACTTAATTGTATCCCACGCCTTATCAAATCCCATATTAAATTCCCATTTAAATCCCATGACATGTCCGTGGACACGTTGCATTTTTTCCTTTAAAGATTCTCTTCCCTCGGCAGCCTTCAGAAGCGGCTTGGCTCCATAAGTCGAGCGTTGCGAGCACGTCCTCCAGCATCTACTTCTCGGCTACCCGTGGCAGCACGATCTCGACGGACGGAACGAAATGTGATAGTCGTCGCAAACCCGCTCATATACGCTCTTCAGAAAGAAGTTGGTCTGCTTCGTCACGATCCTTTGCTCCAAGCAAGAAGAAACCTTATGCTGCTCTCATCACCTGCACATCGCCCCGATGCGACCTTTCGCCGCCGAAAATGCCGATATATCTGAGCCTCGGGCTTCTCATCACGCCACCGTGCTGATGCCTCCCGAGGGGGCGTCCGGGTCGCCCGCCTGCGGGGCGTCTCTCCCCACCGCACAAGATACGGGAGCGAAGACGATACGGATGCGGCGGGCGCCGGTCTCGTTGCGCATCATCACACGTAAGGTCGGACTACAGTTTGAGGTTCCCAACCTCGGAAATGCGGCGCCGCTTCAGCTCGATCCGCGAGACCAGCTTTTCCTTCCCTCGCCACCTGTAGGACGCCTTGGGATTACCTTGTAGCCGTACTTTGCAATCCTCCCGATTCCATTTCCACCATCGCAACAATTTTCTCCACGTCCTCTCTTGCCAGCTCGTCGGAATCGCCGCGTCCGTCGAGGTAGCGCTCGGCGATGATCCGCAGCGTCCGCACGTATTTTTCTATCCGCGCCAGCTTCAAAGCCCTTCGCAAAGCAGTGCCTCTCAAAATTCCTTATCAAGTCCTTATTCCTGTCGGAGATGGGCGATCGAGCCAGCGCCCGCTCCGCCCGCCGGAGCCTATCCGGGAAGTCGTGGATGCCGCCGGTTATCGAGAAGAGAATTGGGTAAAAAAGACTTAAACTTAATTTACAAAGCCTTGGGCGGGACTCGAACCCGCGACCTCCTCCTTACCAGAGAGGCGCTCTTCCGACTGAGCTACCAAGGCTCACTTTTAGTTACCCTCTTAAAAATTAAAACTTTTTCATAAGCCTTGGCGGTAGGAGACCACCGGGTGGAGGAATGCCGCCTTTCTCACCTCCGTTAGTTTTTTTAAATCTTGAAGGCATATATGAACATCGATGGAAACTACCAAGACGGTGGTTTGCAAGCTTGATACGACTGAAGAGGAATTCAGAAAACTTATGGATACAGTTAAGGCTTTTAGAGATGCCTGTAACTACATTAGCGGGGTAGCTTGGGAGAGAAGATGCTTTAATCCCGTTGCACTGCACCACCTTGTTTACTACGAAACTCGTGAGAGGTTTAAGCTTCCCGCAAATCTTGCGATAAGAGCGAGAGACAGAGTTGCCAAGTCTTACAAGGTTGATAGGAAGAAGCAACACCAGTTCAGACAGCTTTCTATGGATTTGGATAAGCGATTGTTCACTCTTCTTAGAAATAAGGAATATCGGGCTTCTATATCCACGATTTACGGGAGAGTTAGGGTTAGACTTGCTATTGGGGATTATCAGCGAGAACTTTTGAAGAATCCAGTAGGGGATGCAAAGCTTGTTTACAGACGAGATAGTAAGGAATTTTATCTGCATATTACTGTTCTGATGAAAGTTCCAGAACCTTCTGGAAGTAATCCAGTTGGTGTTGACATCGGGATTAACAAGCTCTTGGTAGCTTCCAATGGGTTTAGTGTTAATGGTAAGCCAATCGAGCATAGGAGGCGACATTTTAGAGAGCTTAGACGCTCCCTCCAGCTCAAGCGCACCTCCTCTGCAAAGAGGAGGCTTGAACGGCTTAGCGGAAGGGAGCGGAGATGGGTCAACACCGTGCTGCATCAGGTAAGCAGGGCTTTCGTCAAC
>QMVQ01000056.1 GCA_003661185.1 Candidatus Alkanophagales archaeon
AGCCAAAAGAATACGAAAAATTTAAAGATAATTGGGATATTATTGGTGTAGGATATGATTAGAAATTTCGGCGGCGTGCGGAACTCTTCGCCTGCTGTCGCAGGCTCGCCCTTCGGGTCTGCTAACAGGTGGATATGTGGCTCGCTAACCCTCGCCCAAATTTACAACAATAATGATAATCAATTTCTTTTCTCATCTGCTGTCTATTCCAATATTATTTCTGTTCATTTTAATTTACGTAAACTTATGCATGCCGACATCAAACGGATGCCGACATCAAACGTCGAGAACGACTCTTGCCCGCCAGCGCCCGTCCTCCTTCGTAATTTCCATCATGTGATAAGTCACCGCTTTTACTATGATTCCGACTTCGTGTTTTTCCGGGTCGAAGAACACGCCTTTGCACGCCCCGCTAAGCGAGAATTCTTCATCATCGATTTTTATATCAAACCTCGTGAACATCAGCATCTCCGACTCGAAGAAGAAGAGAATCTCGTCGAGCCAGTCGAACATGAGACTATATAAATCTTCGGATTGGATGTTCACAGCTCGCTCCGCAGTCGCAGACTCCTTCATCAGCTCTTCGACGTCGGTCATGAAGCTGTAGGTGGCGAGCGCCGCATTCGCAAAAAGCTCTTCAAGACTGGCGCCGTAAGCTTCAAAAGCAACGTCCGAAGTGTGCTCTACGTGCTTGTATTTCATTTATCAAAAATTGAGTGGAATAAAAAATAAAGAATTATTGTGTTCTCTCACAGAGTTCGATGAGGATGCCTCCCATGGACTTTGGGTGCACGAGCACGACTTTCACGCTTGGATACTGCAAAGGCTTCTCGTTCAGGAAAGAAATACCCCTTTTCTTCAACTCTTCAACCGTCGCCCCCACGTCGTCAGCGAGATGTGTTGGACGCCCTCGCCACTATAAATTTTGCTACCGGCGACGTCGGCTCCATCATTTCAAGAAAGGTCGCCTCGCCCACCTTCACGAGCGCATCCTTCATCCCCTAAGCCGTCCCGGAATGCCTGTAACGTTGCCTCTAAGTCCCTGAACCGCAAGCCCACGTGGTCGATTCCAAGAATCATCTCACATGTAAACGCCGCCGGTTACGAAAAGTATGGCACCCGTGATGTATTCGGCGTCGTCGGAGCATAGGAAGACTACGGGTCTCGCAGCCTCCTCTGGTGTTGCAAAACGCCCCCACGGAATCTGCGCCGCCATCATGTCCCTTAGCTTCTTCGGAATCCCGATGGGACGTCCTTCCACGGTCACGCCTTTCTCCTTCTCGTCGGTGAGCCTCGTCGCCACAGCGCCGTAAACCACGCAGTTCACGTTAATCTTGTAGCGCGCCCACTCCCGGGCGAGCGTCTTCGTGAAGCCGAAGAGCCCGGCTTTCGCTGATGAATAGTTAAGTTGTCCGATGTTGCCCATCGCCCCAGCTATTGAGGAGACGTTCACGATTTTCCCGCAGCTTGTCGTTGAGCCCTTGTATTCGTCCTTAAGCATGTAAGGCGCAATTGCCCGGACGCAATTGAACGGACCCTTCAGGTTTATGTTTACGACACGGTCCCACTCCTCGTCGGTCATCTTGTGCGCCAGCGAGTCCATTGTTAGTCCCGCATTGTTCACCAAGATTTGAATCCTGTCGCCCCACTTATCTGCGACCGCTTTCATCATATCTTTTACCTGGTCGAACTTTGTAACGTCACAGGCATACGCCATCGCCTCGCCGCCCATGTCGTTTATTTCCTTCGCCACCGCTTCAGCCACGTCAGCGTCAATGTCGCTGACGCAGACCTTTGCACCCTCTCTCGCAAGGAGAAGGGCGTCCATCTTACCTATGCCACGACCGGCGCCCGTCACCACAGCTACCTTCCCATCAATTCCTCTTCCCATACCTCTTACCTCCTATTTTTGCTCCCTCGACGGGAGCGTGGCTACCGCCATGCCGATTGTTGTTTTCTCGCCCTTCTGGTTCTCGCACCAGATTTCGCACTCTATATAGTTCTCGCCGTCCTTTACGTATTTCCTCACGACCTTCCCTTTACACGTTACAACGTCCCCGGGGAACACCATCGCTCGGAATTCCGCCCCCAGCCGCTTCAGATACGTGGGCTTCGGTAGCCAATTCGTCATCATCTGGACGAGAAACGCATAACTGAGCATGCCGTGCGCAATTATTCCCCCCAGCCCTACCTTCCTCGCAAACTCCTCATTCACGTGTATCGGATTGTAGTCGCCGCCGGCGTCCGCATACTTCAAAATCCGGCTCCTCGTTATGTCCCTGACGAGCGGTGGGATTTCATAACCCTCGCTCACATCCTCAAAATACAACTCTCTCACCATCCGCTCACCCCTTCCTCTCTATCAACGTCGTCTTAAACCTCAGAACCACCTCGCCAGCGGCGTTCACAGTCGTGCCTTCCAAGATATAAAGCTTCAGCTTCTTCTTGTCCACAATGTCCGCAACCCGCATCGTGGTCGTCAAGAAGTCTGCATCCCGCACCGGCTTTATGAACTCATACTCATGCCCGCCGTGCAATAGCCTCGAAAGGTCTACTTTCAGTGCGCCTATGGCGCCCCATAATGCCATACTCCCGGTGGCGTTCGCAAAGCTGAGCGGCACGAGCTTGCCATCGTAGCCCGCTTCCCTTGCAGCCCCGTCGTCAAGATATATCGGGTTCTCGTCGCCCGTTGCTTCTATAAAGTCTTGTATCTTCTTGTGCCAGACTATATAGACAAAAGGACCCAACTCTTTCCCTTTTAGCTCCTCAGACAACTCAGACGCACCCCCTTCCTCGCTTTAACTTCATTATCATTCCAGCTAAAAAATCTTTCGAAAATAGTCGGAGCGGCGGCGCTACGCAAACTCTATGGCTTTACTTGGGCACACCCTAACGCAAACGTCGCAGACCCTGAGCATCTTGTCGCCGCTGAACCTCCGGCACGACTCCAAGTTAAATGTCCTCACCACGCCGTTTATCACCCGTAATATCACCTTATCGCTTTTCGGTCCGTAGCCGAGCGCCACGCCTTCGGGGTCGTTCGCCACGTTCACAGGGCACGCCACGACGCAGTTGTTGCAGCCGAAGCAAAGGTCTTCATGTATGAGCAAGCCCGTCTCCGCAGCCTCCATTATCGGCTTCAGAAGCTCTAAGAGCTTCTCCCGCCGCTCTTTATACTTTTCTTCTTCGAAGAGCGGCGTGCACTCCTCAAGCTTCTTCGCCCTCGACAGCAGCTTCACAGCAAAACTTAAACAAGTCGCCTCGCCGCACTTCTTACAGTTCGTCTTCGGCAGCAACGCATACACTTCCATCGGATTTGGCACCGCCCCCGCCCTCCTATTTTGCTTTTGCTACCTGCTTTACCGTCCAGTTGTATTTCCGCAAGCGGCGCGAACGCCCAAAGCCGCAGGCGGCGCACCGCCTCTTGCTTTTGTGGAAGGAGCGGCGTCCGCAGCGGCGGCAAATCCCGTGCGTCCGCTTCTGCCTCTTCCCCATCGACGGCGTGCCCTTCGTCATTTTACCACCTAAGGCGAAATATACACGACATTATCCCCCCGGAGAATCACAGTTCCAAGCTTTCTTTTGACTGTGGCGTCGTCATTGAGCTCCTCTGCCTCATCAAGCACCAAGTTCATGTGCGTATCGTAGCCGAGCAAGATGCCTCTGAACTCCCTTCCGCCCCGGATTCTCACTATGACCGGCAAATTTAACGACTTGTTCAAAACATCTAAAGGTTTGTCCACCATCGCTACCCTCTCTTGCCACGCTGAACAACACTTACTTTTATTTTATATTTTTAATCTTTGTTGTGGAAGAGGAGTTGAGTGAAGGAGATGAAGTCGTTTTATGGTTACATAAGGGAGGCATGGAAGCGTCCAGCCGATACTTACGTGCGTGAGCTGCAGCGAGAGCGGCTGGTGAAGTGGCGAAGAGAGCCTGCGGTCATCAGGCTCGGACGCCCGACGAGGCTTGACAGAGCTCGCTCGCTCGGTTACAAGGCGAAACAGGGCATTATTGTCGCTCGTGTCAGAATACGGCGGGGCGGGCGCCGTAAATCCCGCCCGAGGGCGGGGCGGCGCACGAAACGCATGGGCGTCCACAAGATAACACCGAAAAAGAGCTTGCAGAGAATCGCCGAGGAGCGGGCTGCCCGCAAGTTCCCAAACTTGGAGGTGCTTAATTCATACTGGGTCGGCGAGGACGGACGCCACAAGTGGTTCGAGGTTATACTCGTGGACCCACATCACCCGGTCATAAAGGCGGACAAAGATTTGAACTGGCTATGTCACCCGTCGCATCGAGGGCGGGCGTTCAGAGGCAAAACGAGCGCCGGGCGCAAGGGCAGAGGGCTGCCGAGAGCATAGCTAGTTCGAGAGCCCTATTCAGTCCGATAGCGCACTGCGACTCAGCGCATAATGACCATTTGTGCGTGTGGCACGCCACCAATGAATATTATGTTCTCGGCGTCGACGAAGCCATTTTCCACGGCAAGACGCACAGCACGCTCCCCTACGAGATTTGCGATGGTCGCCTGCCGCAAGGACTTTAAAATCGCATCCTTCCCCACAACGTCCCTGCCATAAAACTTCTCTGAAACCTCAAGCTTCAAGAAGCCGTCCGAAAAGCTTTTACCCACAAGCTCCTCGTCGCAAACCGCAACCAGAATCTCAAATCCCACTTTATACACTTTCATGCAGAACATCAAAAAATATTAATGCGAGATGTTAAATAGGTGGGGGTGGGCCCGTAGCTTAGCCAGGTTGGAGCGCTCGGCTGATAACCGAGAGGTCCGGGGTTCGAATCCCCGCGGGCCCATTATGCCCACGGTCTCAAGCTGCCTCTTGCTGTTGCCAAAGTGAGCATGTTAATGGCTCTTCTTAAACGTTTTCAGGCTTTCAACGAAGTTTTCAGCAGCCTTGCGGCACGCCGCAAAATGCAGGTGCGTATATGCGGCGAGCGTCGCCCCTTGAACGATGCCGTCGTAGTTCTCTCCAGCCCTTGAAGCTATGCCACTGCCTCTCAGCATTTTGTATGCGAAGCGCACATCGCCGGGCACCTCACACTCCGTGTAATGGAACTCATGCCCTCGCAAGACGCCGCCGTCACCTAAAATCGTCTTTGAAATGATTTGGCTTACGGTGTAGCCGATATGGCGGCGCTGCATCCGCACGTCGCAAGGAAGGAAGCCAACAAGCTCGTAACGGGTTTTGTCCTCTCCGCTCATGCTCTCAAACGCCCTCGAGAGGTAAATCAAGCCGCCGCATTCCGCATATATCGGCATCTCGTCCTCTGCTGCTGCCTTAATGCTTCGTAGCATGCTTTTATTCCTTGAAAGCTCCGTCGCAAAGACCTCAGGGTAGCCGCCGCCGATATAAAGACCGTCGCACTTCGGCAACGCCTCATCTCGCATCGGGCTGAAAAAAATTATACGACAGCCTAAGCCTCTCAGCACGTCGAGCGAATCTTGATAGTAAAAGTTAAATGCGTTATCGTAGGCAACTGCCAACCGCACTTCGTCGCACACTGACGAAGCTCGTAACGAGCAAGCTCCGCTCGACAGCGGAAGCGGCGGTGCCGTCTCCGCAAGCTCCACGACTTTTTCAATATCTATGTGCTCCTCAACGAAGTCCGCAACACCTCCCAAGTCAATGGCATTCTCCAAGGCGGTAAGCAAGCCCAAATGTCGCTCCCCGACGCTCAGCGCCTCACCTCTCGGAAGCGCACCTAAAACTTGCGTCCTTGCATAATTTTCGACAGCTCTTACCAGCTTGCGGTGGTGTTCCTCGTTAAAAACATTGTTTAGAATCACGCCTTCGATTTTAATGGAGGGGTCAAGGTTCTTGAAACCCAGAACAATGGCGGCAGCGCTTTTCGTGATGCTTTTTGCGTCGAGAATTAGGACGGTGGGCGTTTTCAGGATTTTGGAGATGTGCGCCGTGCTGCCTTCGTCGCAGTCCACGGAAATGCCCTCATAAAGTCCCCTGACCCCCTCGATAATCGAAATGTCGGCGTTTGCGGCATGTTTCACGAATATTTCTGCGACGGTTGCCTCGTCCATCAGGAAGCTGTCGAGGTTGCGACAAGGCACGCCCGCCGCTCTTGTATGATATCCGGGGTCTATGTAATCAGGGCCGACCTTAAACGGTTGAATTTTGTAGCCACGCCGCCGTAGCGCCAAAATCAAGCCTGCGCAAATGAGGGTCTTCCCAACCCTCGAAGCAGTGCCCGCCAATAGCACTCGCGGAAACTTGCCATCCCCCCCCATCGTCTTCCTTTTTACATACCTAAGCTAATAATTTAGTGAGCAGGATGGAGGTAGTATATTTCGTAGATGAGTTTCCGCCGTTCTTCAGGGGCGGCTTGGGCACTTATGCTATGGAAATGACGAGAAAGCTCATGGAGCTGGGACATAGTGTCACTGTTTTCTCACGGAACGTCGACCGGGCATCGACGAGGGGCTTATGGGACGGTATCGAAGTGCACAGGCCCGTCCTTGTAGACCTTGCCAAAATTCTACCGTTCATCGTTCCTGCGGACGTCAGAAACTGGCCGCCGGAGGGGCGGCAGTTCTTTGCGGAAACACTCTGCTACAATATTCTTTCAGCTTCAAAGCTCGTGAACGTGCTCGTAGAGCAAGAAAAGCGAGATTTCGACGTAATCGTCTCGCACGACTGGCTCTCGGCGCCAGCGGGCATGATCGCATCGGAAATCCTGAAAAGACCTTTTATTTTCCACATCCACTCGACAGAGCAAGGCAGGGCGGGCGACGGCTCTACAACGATAAAAGTCATAGAAAAACTCGCAGGCGAGTTCGCAACAATCATTGTCACAGTAAGCTATGCTGTGCGGGACGAGCTTGTCAAGCTGGGCTATGATGAGTCGAAGATAAGAGTGGTTTACAATGGTATCGACCCCACGAAATACGACCCTGCACGGGTGGAAAAGGACAAAGTATCCGGCTTAAGAGCGCATCTTGGCATCGGTGATAATGAACTTATGATACTTTTCGTCGGCAGACTCACTTGGGTAAAGGGCGCTGACTCCCTCTTGCGGGCGATGCCTACGATACTTAGGGAGGTGCCGAATGCGAAGCTCGTAATCCTCGGCGTGGGCGAGCAGGAAGGCTTGCTGAAGCACCTCATCTCAAGCTTGCAGCTGGCAGACAGCGTCGTATTAGAGAACAGATACGTGAGTGAAGCGGAAAGGATTCTCTTTTACGCAGCGTGTGACGTCGCAGTCTTTCCGTCAAGGTATGAGCCGTTCGGCATAGTCTGCACCGAGGCGATGGCCATGGCTAAGCCCGTGGTCGTCGGCGCCCGAGGCACGTCAGGACTTAGGGAGCAAGTCGTTCCAAGCGGTGATGACGTCTGCGGTGCGCATATAAACCCCGACGACCCGAATGACATTGCAAAGTTTGCCGCTCTAATCCTGAAGGACGAAGGATTACGAAGGAAAATGGGGCAGAATGCAAGAAAGAGAGTTTTATCGCAGTTTACATGGGATAAAGCGGCAAGAGATACCATAAATATTTATGAAGAGGCAGCTAAATAAATTCTGGTGGTCTCTTGGGTAAAGTTATAGTCTTGAATGGCAGGTTGGATGAGCAGCGGTGGCTGAAACTTCACGAGATGCTTAAGGACATGCCTGGTTTCAAAGAAATGACCCAAAATTACGCTTCTATCCAAATATTCTTTGAAAGAGACGTCTCTAAAGCCTTACAGACGCTAATAAACGAGGGGTTCGAGATACACGGAGTTATGGACACCACAAACAGATTATCAAAATATGTAACACTTTACTAATTTTTATCTTGCGGACGGGAGATGAGTCAGAGCGAAGAGAGCGAGATGGACGTGCTCATCAAAAGAACTATGGTTATCGCCTGCGTAATTGGAGTTGCCGTTGCCGCTTACCTCATCTGGGTGACTTATCAGGAGTCTTATTCCGCCCTTTACCTGCGTCCGGAATCGTATTCCAACTACGTCCATGCGGGGGACGACGTGTCCTTTGTATATGGAGTGCAGTGCTTTGAAAATAAGCCTACAAAATACGACCTGAAGATATTTTTGGGGAACAAGCTCGTGAAGGAAAAGGAGTTCGAGCTGAAAAGGGGGGAAGTGCACGAAGAGCAGGAAACAATACACGTGCCTGAGGACACGACATTTCCTACAAAAGTAAGGCTCGTGCTCGAAGCCAATGGGCGGACATATGACGTCCACTTTTGGCTGAAAGAGGCGTCGGACTAAGATAATTAGTTAGGGCTGTCGAAATTTAGGAAGATGTGGCTGCTAATCCCAAGGAGGGCAGGGGAGGCGGGCGGGAAAGATTTTTAAGTAGAAGAACCATACTAAAAAAGATGGAAGCGACGAAGACAGTGCGGTGTAAGCTCATCGGGCTGACGAGGAGGAAGGAGGAGCTACTCAATAGAGAGTATGATAACTTTCAGCATTGGCTTGAGACGGGAGAAGACAGAGGTGTATATTCAGCATACAAGCAAGATGCGAAGTGGCTATACAAGAAAGCGAAGCGGATGAAAGGTGTTCCAATAAGAAAAGATTTGATAG
>QMVQ01000057.1 GCA_003661185.1 Candidatus Alkanophagales archaeon
ATATTTTGTAGCCCGCTCCTTAAGAGAGGGGTGGGATGCGGTTCGTGACCGCCCCGAAGGTGCATGGGCTCAGAGCGTGAAGCTCCGAGTGAACGCCCAACCACCACTAACTCTACAAATGCCTTGGGATCAACATAGCGCCCACAGCTTTCAGGAATATCTCAACCCATTTTAAGATGTTTTCGACGCTTTTGAGTTAAAGTCATGTTCTTCGTAAGGAGAGCGCTTAGTCTGCTCGTTGGTGCTTTCCTATGCTGAACATCAGGGATTACGTGTCACGCCCGCTGTAACTCGGTTAAAGCCTCGCACACTTAGCTTGCGGTCTGAGAGCGTGCCATGTTGCTCATGGTATTTAATTATTTAGTGCGAAGATAAACGCAGTTGGCATAAGCAAGCGCCACCAGCGGAACCGTAGCGATGGTCAAAATAATACTCGTGGGCACGGGACACGTCTTAGAAAAGAGCGTAAAGGAGGTCAAAGAGAAAATAGAGGAGGCAGCGCCGGACGTTGTTGCGGTTGAGCTTTGTAGAGGGCGTTACAAAACGCTCACAGGCGAATACGAGTTTTCGGTCAAGGATGCTTTGAAGGGGGGCAAGCCCTACGTCCTTATGGTGCAGTGGCTACTCGCCTACCTACAGAAGAGACTGGGGGCGGACCTCGGCGTGGAGCCGGGCGCTGAGATGCTCGCCGCCATCGAAAAGGCAAAAGAGCTGCAGTGCCGTGTTGCGCTCATAGACAGGGACATAAGCGTCACGATGCAACGCTTCTGGCGTGAGATGCGTTTCTTTGAAAAGCTGAAGATGGTATTTACCCTGATATCGTCACTGGCGAGGGGCGTTGGGCTGGAGAAACTTGAGGAAGAGGGTATAAAGCTTGAGGAGATTACAAGCGGGGATGTCGTGACACGGCTCGTTGAGGAACTTCGTCGCTTCTCGCCGAACGCCGCAAAGGTGTTAATAGACGAGCGGGACGCTTACATGGCAAAGCGGCTACTCGAAGTCTCGAACATGCTTTCAAAAGAGAAACCAGATGGCAAGATAGTGGCGGTCGTTGGCGCAGGACACGTCGAAGGCATTAAAAAGTATCTGGAAAGCCCTGAGAGCATCCCACAGGACGAGGAGCTTTGCCGTCTGCCAAAAAGACGTTTCAGTCTCGCAAAAATTCTCGGCATTATAATTTTGGTCTTTGTGGCTTTTTTCCTGCTTGCTTTCTCTAATATTCCTTCGGGGGTATTGCTAACCGCCCTCTTTTACTGGTTTATCATAAACGGCGTTCTCTCAGCGGCAGGCGTCGTCGCAGCCCGTGGACACCCTCTTTCGGCGCTGACAGCCTTTGCAGTGGCTTGGCTCACTTCTCTGAATCCCCTTATGGCGGCAGGCTGGTTCGCAGGGCTCGTAGAACTCTACATGAGGAAGCCTGACGCTTCCGACATCAAGAACATGCTGAACGTCGGCACCTTCAAAGAACTGCTCCAAAACCGCCTCTTCAAAGTAATATTCGTAGCGGCGCTCGCAAACCTCGGCAGCATGCTCGGCACATTCCTCGGCGCCTACGTCGTCCTTAAAATCACAGGCACGCACATAACCGTTTCACTTAACACAATCTCTGAAGCGTTCCGCACGTTACTACAACGCTAAGGCGGCAGACCGGACGCTTTGCTGCGGGCGCCCACAGCTCGGCTCGGCGCCGTCGGAAAGTGTCAAAAATCAAGCAGGGAAAGCTGCCTGCCGTGTTTGTTGTCGGCGCAGCGTTCGCCGCTTTTGTCGCTCTCGCCGCTCTCGCTGCGTGCCTCTTCCACCAACTTTATGACGCCGTATTTTCCGCCGCCGCCAGGGACCACGACGACTTTTCCCTCTCTGAATGCGAGGATGGCGGCGGCGACGCGTTCGTCAAGCTCGCTCAGCTCCTCGTAGCTTGCATCCACGAGTACGCTCACCTCGTCGCCGAACCGCTCAAGGAAAAGCTCCCACGTCTCACGAACTGCCTTCGACGAAGGTCCCATCTGCAGCGCAAGCGCCACGATTTCCGCAAGCGGAATTAAACGCAGGTATGGAGGGCGGTGCGGAGGGTGCGTGCCATTGCAGTCCGCCAGCTCTTTTACTCTATCCTTGACGCCCTTTTTTATCCTCCCACCGCAAGAGCATCGCCACCGCAGCGAAATCGCATCTTCGAGCGTGTAATGCTTGTAACACTTTATGCAGGCGCTCTCGTTGTATTTGCCCTCCTCAGGCGGGATGCCGACGTTAAGCACGGGCTTCCTGCCCCTCTCCCTCAAAATTGCCATTTTCAACTCTTCAAAGCTCAAATCCCGAAGCTCAAACCTGTTAAACTCACGGGCGAGCCTTGTCGGCGGGGGCGAATGTGCGTCGGAATTTGTGAGAAACGTAAGCTCGTGCAGCTCGCTTATCCTATCGGCGTAGGAGGAATCTGCGCTCAGCCCAAGTTCGACGAAAGAAATGTAATCTGTCAGGTCGCCGTAGCATTCTCCAAGCGAATCGTGGTAGGCGTAGAGCGCTGTCCAAGGTGTGAATGCATGGCATGGCCCTATTAAAGCCTCACACTCCTTTGCCACCTCTGCAATCTCCTCACCGCTCAAGTTCAACGTCGGACGTCCGTTCTCTTCGATGTCCTTCGAGTGCTTAGAAAATTTTTCGAAAAGCTCCTCCGCCTTCGAAACCGTCGGCACTAAGAGCAGGTGGTGAACCCGCTTTGTGTCCTCAACCTCGACGGTCAGCACGAACGCCGTCTCGCATTTCTCAAGCACGCCACCATACCCCTTGCTGTCGCGCTCGAACCTGAAAACCCCGTTTTCCTCTCTTAATTCTTTTATCTCGGAAAGCCACTTAGGATGCAAGCAGTCGCCAGTGCCAAGTAACTGGATGCCCTTCCTCGCAGCCTCCACAGCAAGCGTTCTCAACTCCATCCTTCGCGACGTCGCCGCCGAGTAACGGGAATGAATGTGCAGGTCAGCATTCACGAGCATTGCCACACCTCTCCCCCGCTTACAGCACGTTAACTACTCTTTTAGCCTTATTGAATACCCTCTTGCTTTTTTCTTGAAAATAAGCTTGTCTTCCCTCGCAAGCCAGCCCACACCCATGTAAACAACGCTCTGTGGCGCTTCTATGTTCTCCACAACCTTGGAAAGCGTAAGCTCACCTTTTTCTTTAAGTAGATGCCATATGTCTCCAGCTACGAAGCCTATTTTATCCTTTAAGTTTATCTCCAAAACTTATCACCCACCAAACGGTCCTGTAAAGGACGTATAAATTCGAAAGGATATTTAGCGCAAGATACTTTATATTCTTAACTGACACCTTGAGCGCATCACTGCTCAACGCAGCTAACTGCGTCAAAACGCACAGAGAGTCAAAACATTTTCTTCCTGAGTCCGGAAGCGAGGAGTGCCATGCCGACGGCGCCTGCGAACTGCGAGTTTTCGGGCACGATAATTTTCGTGCGTAGCATTTCCTCGAACTCACGAGCGACGCCTGCGATGAGGGAAACGCCCCCTACGAATATCACAGGTGAACGTATTTCGATCTCCTGCGCCATTTGGTGTTCATAGACTTGATTTGCGACGCTTCGGCAGGCGGCAGCGGCGACATCCTCACGAGAAGCACCGCCGGCGAGCGTCACGACGAGGTCTTGGATGCCAAAGACCATACAGTAACTCTGCAGCGTCACCTCTTCCTTCGCCCTCAAGGCAAGCTCTCCAAGCTCTGAAATGTCAACGCCAAGCCTGTGCGCCGCAACTTCAAGAAAGCGTCCTGAGGAGCCGCCGCAAATCCCACCGAGCGCAAAGGCGTCGGGGATGCCGTCACGGAGCGTTACTACTTTGTTGCTCATCCCGCCTATGTCGATGACAGTCGCTTCACCTCGCTGGCGGTCTGCGAGGAAGGCGGCGCCCTTCGAGACGACGCTTATCTCTTCTAAGCTTAAATCTGCGCCGAGACTCTTGGCGACAAGCTCACGCCCGTAGCCCGTAACGCCCGTAGCCTCCACGTCCTCCATCCGCACGTCAGCGTCGTTTAATGCTATTTCCACAGCTTCGCTTGCGCTCTTCACAGGCTCGGTCGTCGGAATCCAAGCCTTTCCTATGATCTTATTATCCTGCATCACCACCACTTTAGTCGTCGAGGAACCCGAATCCACCCCCAGCGTCAAACCCTCCTGCCGCTCCCGCATGAGGAGAGTCTTCCTCGTGATTATCGTCTTCAGGGCGTCAAGCCTTGCGTAAATCTCAACCTCCTTCGGCTTCTCAACGTTGGAATACGTGATTATCGGCAGGTCGGTTTGCTCGTGCAAGAAGCGGCGAATCTCGTTCTTCATGACAGCACCCTCGGCGCAGCGGAAACACGTGAGTAAAAGCACGCCCTTAATCGTCGGGTCGTCAAGCACCGAGAGCGCTCGTGCCATCATCATGTTCAACGACGAGCTGTCCATCTTGAGCCCGAAAATCTCGCACGCACGCTCCACATCGTCATACTCCACCTCGGGAAACACAAGCTCAATGCCCACGCTCTCTGCAATCTCGTTCAACAACCACTGCATCCCGCTATACTCGGTGCCGCACGATATCTGGGCAACCCTCGTCATTTTTTCCCTCCTAAACGCCGAGGCTGGGATTCGAACCCAGGCGGGGCATTGCCCCACAGGCTCTCCGTCCCGACGCAGCACGGCTCCAGGCCTGCGCCTTATCCGCTCGGCCACCTCGGCACTGCTTTTTGGTTGTCTTCCTCATTAATTAAGCATAACTATCAGAGTAAACTATCGGAGTTGCTGATGATTCGGGAGCTTGGTGTTACGGGGAGGCTGTTTTTAATGCTGGGAGGAATGTGAGGCATGCAGGCGCTCGAATTAGATGGAGGTGTATTTATGGTAATGAGTAGTGAGAAGTTGGGCTTAGGATTCTAACGATGCAAAACTGTCATTTTCTCATAAAAAACGCCGATAAAAAGAAAAAATGAAAAATTGGGGAATTACGTCTTATATAGCATCTTCCCCTCTTTCTCCAGTTCTTATCCTGATGGCTTCTTCCACTGGCACTACGAATATCTTACCGTCGCCGATGTTTCCGGTGTATGCGTTCTCTTTTATGATCGCTGCCACTTTTTCCACATCACCGTCCCGCACCACCATTTCTATCTTCACCTTCGGCACCATGTCCACGAGGTATTCCGAACCACGCCACATGAGCTTTAAGCCTCTCTGCCGTCCTCGTCCACGTATTTCCGTGACGTTCATGCTCACGAAGCCCGCCCGCTCCAGCGCACTCTTCACGTCGTCCACTTTCTCAGGTCTTACTATCGCCTCAATCTTCTTCATGCTGCGCACCTCCTCGCTGCTTTTCTTCCTCGCCGCCATCCGCCTCCGCCGGCGTAACAGCTCGCCGCACAACCAGCGGTCTTGCAGTTTCTGCGTATACGAAGTCGGGGTATGCGACGACGCCGTGCTCACCGATGTCGAGACCGAGGAGCTCCTCCTCTGGCGAGACCCTCAGCCCCGCGGTCTTTTCGAGGGCGTAGAACAGCAGGAAACCCGTGCCGAAAGCCCAACCGAAGTTAACAACGGCGCTTATGAGCTGGCATGCGAAAAAGCCCAAATTCCCGTAGAGCAAGCCGGTGACGAGCGGCGGCTCCGTCGTGTAAACGCCGTAGGTGCCGTCTGCGAACAAGCCAAGGGCAATAAGTCCCCATGTGCCGTTGAAGCCGTGCGCTGCAATTGCACCGACGACGTCATCTATCCCACGACGCTCGAGCCACCAGTAGCCGTAGCACACGATAAAACCGGCGACGATGCCGATGAGCACCGCAGCCCATGGAGCGACCCAAGCACAGGGCGCAGTTATCGCCACCAAGCCTGCGATTGCGCCGTTGCACGTCATGCCCACGTCGGGCTTGCCGAACTTCTTCCAAGTGATGAGCATCGCGGTCACGGCGCCGGCAGCCGCCGCAAGGTTCGTGTTTGCCGCTATCACCGAAATTCGTAGTTCATGAGCGGAAAGCGTGCTGCCGGGGTTAAAGCCGAACCAGCCGAACCAGAGGATAAAAGTGCCGAGCACCGCCAAGGTTACGCTGTGCCCTGGCATTGGGCGGGGGTTGCCGTTCTCGTCATACCTGCCAATCCTCGGCCCGAGGAGTATGCAGGCTGCGAGCGCAACGTAGCCTCCGACCGCATGGACGACGCCCGAGCCTGCGAAGTCGAGGGCGCCGTAGCCGCCGCCGAGCGCCGTCATGAAGTCCGCCGAGCTTAACCAGCCGCCGCCCCAGAGCCAGTGCCCGTAAATCGGGAAGATTATGGCGCTTACGACCACGCTGTAAACGAGGTAGACGCTGAACTTCGGGCGTTCTGCGATCGCCCCTGAAACTATGGTTGCCGCTGTCGCGCAGAACACCAGCATGAAGAACCAGCTCAGGATAGTGCTGACGTCGTAGGCGTCGCCTGCGAGGAAGAAGCCTGAAGTGCCGATGAGCATGTGCCACGACGCCCCCAGCATCAACGCAAAGCCGACCGCCCAGAACGCCAGCGAGCCTGCGGCGTAGTCTACTAAATTCTTCATCAGCACGTTCGTGACGTTCTTAGCCCTCGAAAACCCAGCTTCAAGCATCGCAAAGCCGGGTTGCATGAACATCACCAGAAACGCCGCTACCAACACCCAGACGTAGTCCACCGGCGCCCTCGGATTCTCAACGAGCGTCGCAGCGCCCGTCGGGTCGCCGCCCACCGCCGCAGATACCAAGGTCACTGAAGTTATCAGAAACGCCGACGTAGCTACAACGCCCCGCCTGAGCATCGCCTTCGAGCTTACCTCTTCAGAACGCTCCCTCACTACCATCTTTTGCACCTTTGTTCTACATTTGCATGAAAAATAGGATGAATGTCCTCTATATAAATAATTTTCGGAACATCACACTCATTTATACGAATAAAATGACACAGACGATAATTAAAGTTGTTGTGCGACTCCTGACAACTGTTAAATCTTCCCGAACGCATGCATAACGAGAGGTGGAATGACGAAGTTTTACGAAGCGCGGAAGAGAGACGGGGCTGCAAGGCTCGGCAGACTTTTAATCGGAAATGCCACCGTGGAAACGCCGCTGTTACTGAACGTGGAAGCTTTTCACAGCGGAACGGCGCCCGTGCTACCGGCAAAAGCCGTGGCGAGAGCTAAAAACACCAGTAAACTTCTAATTTACGACGCTTGGGAGCTGCCGGCTGAGTGGAAGACGGCGAGGGGCGTCGTCGTTCTTCCAAAGACGCACCCGCTCGCCTCCGACGTCCGCAATTTAAAAGCTGACCTCTACGTCGTCGGCTACGCCTCCCGCCTTTTAACCTCAAGCAGAAGGCTCGTCGACGAAATCATCAGATTGAAGGAAAGCATCCCACCTGACGCCGCCCTCTACGTGCCTGCGGTTGCCACGCCTGCAAACGTTGCATTTTTGATTTACATAGGCGTAGATGTCGTCGACGACGCCGTCGCCGTAATCAAGGGCTATGAAGACGTTTACCTCACGGATTACGGCGAGCTGCGGCTTTTTGAGCTTAAGAACTTTCCCTGTTGTTGTGAAATTTGCACGTCACTCAACCCCGCCGAGCTCAGGAAGTTGAACAAGAAGGAAAGAGCGGAATTGCTGACGAAGCATAATTCCCTCTCTCTAAAAGCTGAGGTCGAAAAAGTGCGGGAACGAATAAGGAGCGAAATGCTACGTGAATATGTGGAGTCGCGTGTCCGCACGTCGCCGTTTCTGACTGCGGCGCTTCGCATTTTGGACGAGAAAGAAGAGTACTTAGAGAGGAGAACTCCAGTTGCGAGGCGTTCGCCGCTGCTCGCCAACACTATGGAGTCGTTACGTCGTGTTGAGGTCAAGCGTTTCGCCGCCCGCGTCGTCGAGCGTTATACGCCGCCCCGCCGCAAGGTGCTCCTCCTGCTGCCATGTTCCGCCCGAAAGCCTTATTCGCAATCGCAGTCGCATCGGAAGTTCATAAGTGCAATTTTCGAGTTCGGAGGACACATCCACGAGGTCATAATAACGTCGCCGCTCGGCGTCGTCCCCCGGGAACTCGAAGCGGCTTACCCTGCCGCTTTCTACGACGTGCCGGTTACTGGTTACTGGGACGCCGAAGAGCGCTTTTGGGTCGGCTCGTGCGTCGAAGCTTACCTTCGCAAAAACCTTATCGAGCGAGGACTCTACGAGCACGTCGTCGTGCACCTCAGCGGCGGCGCTCTTGAAATTTTCAAAGGCGTCGCCGAAAAGCTCGGCTTAGAGGCGTTTTATACTTGCGGCGACGGCGAGGAGGAGACGGCAAAGCGTGCTTTGGAGCGGCTTAGAAACTGCATTTCTGAGCTTTGTGCAGAGAAGAAGCCGGATAAGGACGCAAAGGTGAATATGATAAAGGCAATGGCGGATTATCAGTTCGGAAACGGCGTTGGAAACTTGCTTTTAGGATAGAAGTCTGAAATCAGAGGGAAATATCCGGCATATAAGGTCTTTTCCGACGGGGAAGTTCTGGCAGAAGTGGTGCCGGAAT
>QMVQ01000058.1 GCA_003661185.1 Candidatus Alkanophagales archaeon
CTAAAAGCTTTCCTTACTTCAAAGGGTGTTGATTTTGGGAGAACTCATAACTTGGAGTTCCTAATAAAATTATGCTCTGATATAGACACGGAATTTAAAAAACTTGATGTAGGAAACCTTTCGGATTATGCGGTAGAAGTTAGATATGCAGATGAGTTTTACATTCCAACATTAGAAGAGGCAAAACGAGCTTTTGAAATTGCTAAAAAGGCAAAGGAATTCATATTTAGAAAGATGGAGATAAGAGAGGATGAGTTAAAATGAGTGTTGAATTCAAATGGGAAACTGAATTCAAGAAGACAGAGATTGGAGAGATACCGAGGGATTGGGAGGTAAGGAAGCTGAGGGATTTATTTAAAATAGAAAGCGGAAGGAGACCACCAGAAGTTAATGATAATGGAAAATTTGAAGTAGGGGGAGCTAATGGATTTATGGGTTACACTACCAGTTATAACTATTGTGGCGAGTTCTTAATTACAGGAAGAGTTGGAACGTTAGGTCATGTTTTTTATATACCTGAGAATATTAAAATTTGGGTTTCAGATAACGCATTGATTATCACAAAAGATAAAAATGAGGCAGCAGCAAAGTTTTATTTCTACCATCTAAAAACCAGAAAGGAAGAGATAGAAGAACTAAATGTAGGCTCTACCCAACCCTTGATTACTCAAAGGGATCTGAAAGAAATTAAAGTTCCTCATCCATCCCCTCCCGAACAATCCCGCATCGCCACAGTTTTATCGTGGTTTGATGATTTGATAGAGAACAAGAAAAGGCAGAACGAGATTTTAGAAAAGGTAGCGATGGCGATTTTCAAATCATGGTTCGTGGACTATTCGCTATCTCTGATAATGTATTGACTTTAAGACAATTTACACCTTTTTTATATATGTATATATAAAAACGCAGATAGATTTTGAATCTTTAAATGTCGGGAGCACTCAGCCACTAATTACCAAAACAGCTCTAGGAGATGAGGACGTGATTCTCCCACCTCAACCAATCCTCCAGCGCTTCCACTCCCTCGTGGAGCCACTATTCCAAAAAATAATCTTAAATCAGAAGCAAATTATGGTTTTGCGGAAAATAAGGGATGCTTTACTGCCGAAGCTTGTATTTGGAAAGTTGAGAGTTGAGGAAATATGAAAATAACTTTTTCAAAACATGCATTACAGAAAATCAAAGAGCGGAAGATCAGGGTAGAAATGATTGAGGAAATAAAAAGAAAGGAGGGGATAAGATGGGTAAGAATGTAAAAGTTTGGTTTGACGAGGAAACGGATATTCTGTATGTTTCGCCCGGAGAGGGGATTTCTGTGGATTCTGAAGAAGTGGCGGAAAATTCTTCAAGGGCCTTAAGGATTAAAAAAGTTTCTTCCGTACAAAAAATTGGTATATCTTCTCTAAGAAGATTAACAAATCCTGCATGGTCTATATGTGCGTGAGAAAGCAAGCAAGCTTTAATCAATGATTTATTAGGATAAGGTATGTTGGAATATTTACAATAATCCTTTCTGTATATTCCATCCAATCCAGGTATAAGATTGAATTCTAAAAAATCAAAAAGAGGATTGCACTTTTTTGGTTGTAGAAATTCAGCGAAATAATTTTTGTACCTTTCAAAATTTAAGCCAAAGTCAAGAAAAATTTTTGTAGAACCATGCTCAAACAAAATCTGATTTCCTCCTATTTCGTTTTTTCCTCCAAAAAAGGTGATTTAAAAGGTTTCATAAACTTAAATTCATGAAATCAAATTATTTAATTTTGTGGCTTTTAATTTTCGGTAACGTAAACATTACATAATTATACTCATCTATAGCTTTTGGTAATGTTTTTCCTTCGTCGTTCCAGTCTATGTGCCCGAAAATTTTTTGCATAAGCTTTTGAAAGTTTAGAAAATCTTCAGGAGTATTCCATTTAATTCTTATGCCATATCTCTTTTCATACTTTTTCTTCTTGTATTCATTTCTTATGTAACTATCCCACATTACGATCAACTTTGGACAAAACAAATGAAAGATCTTAGAAGCTCCTGTAAATTCAACGCCTTTTACTTTTGATAAAATTGAGTAAATGTTCTTTATTTCATTTGCTATTTTGTCAAAATTCGTTGTTCTGAAATCTTTATCTTTGAGATTATTAAATAGTGGTTTACAAGAATTCAAAATCGTCTTTAAATCGATTAAGTTCTTTGAGTTACTTGCGAAAAATCTGAATCTACCCACATTCCAAGTTGCAAGAATAATTATTGAGGCTTGTAAAGGATAAATCTCCTTAATCTCTAAAGCCAAGTCATAAAAGCTAGCTCTACCTTCTATTTTTTCAAATTCTCTACATTTTTCTTCTAGTTCATCTAATGTTATCATGGAATTTTATTTAACGTTTAAAGTTCAAAAAATTTATTTAACTGAAAAGGAAAAGGAAAGACGATGGCCACGAAGAAGGCTGTTAAAGGTAAGAGCAAGAAAGCAAGAAGAGGAAGAGGTAGCAGCGAGCGTTCGGGACTTGTGTCGTCGGCGGGTTTGATGAGGTATTTCGACGTTGAGGAGTCGGCGATAAAAATCTCGCCAAAGACAATAGTTCTAATAGGAATTTTAATAGGTGTTGTCGTTCTCGCCCTTGAGATTTATTACGGCGTATGGCCGCCGTAGCGTGCGGGTGTGAGGCATGAGCTTGGGGATGGTGGATATAAGCGCTAAGGAGGATATCATCCGCATCTCAGAAGCCTACGGTAGGCTCAGGCTGAAGAGAAATACGGTGCTTGCGATAAAGAGGGGCGAGGTGCCGAAGGGCGACGTTCTCGGTTGTGCAGAAGCCGCCGCCATCCTCGCAGTTAAAAACACACCTTTCACGATTCCACTTTGCCATCCGATAGGGATAAGTAGCGTCTCCGTGCGTTTTAACCTCGACCGCGACGGCGGCTTTGTAGAGGTCTTCGTGATGGTGAAGTCCGTCGGAAAGACGGGCGTAGAGATGGAGGCGTTACACGGCGTCACAGTCGCCCTGCTGACAATATGGGACATGGTCAAAGCTCTCGAAAAGGACGAATCTGGAAACTACCCGACGACGAAGATTGAAGAGATTAGGGTTTTGAGTAAAGTGAAAGAAGTGGGAGAGGGGTGATTGGGACGAGGGTGGTGAAGCGGGACGAGTTAAAGCCGTTTGTGACGAAGGACGGCTCTGAAATCCGAGAGTTCCACCGCTCCGAGAATTTGAGTCTTGCGGAGGCGTTAGTTCCTGTTGGACAAAGAACGAGAAAGCATTTTCACAAGACTTCGGAGGAAATTTACTTTATTTTGGAGGGGCGGGGCATGATGGAGATGGAAGAGGAGCGTGCGGAGGTCGCCGCCGGGCAGGCGGTCGTGATTCCGCCGACGAAGACGCACTGCATAGAAAACGTCGGCGACGTGCCTTTGCGGTTCTTATGCCACTGCAGCCCGCCTTACTTGCACGACGATACCATTCTCGTCGAATGACATGGAGAAGTTTTTAGTTGACAGGATGCTCGGTAGACTCGTCTCGTGGCTCAGGATGCTCGGCTACGACACCGTTTATGCGAACGACGTGAGCGGCGAGGGCGGCGGCGACGCCGAAGATGCTTTTTTACTCTCCTTAGCAAAGGAGGAGAAAAGAATTCTTCTGACGAAAGATAGAAAGCTTGCGGCGGAAGCTCGGAAAAGCGGTGTGCGATGCGTCCTCATGACGAAAAACGACGTCCTCGGACAGCTTTCTGAGCTTACGGGGAGCGTGCCCCTTCGTCTTGAAATGACGTTCGTGCGGTGCAGCGAGTGCAATGCGCCTATACGACGCGTTAGAGAGGACGAGACGCAGATGCTGCTCGAAACTGACTACGTGCCAAAAAAGATGATTGGGAAGCTGGAGTTCTGGGTCTGTGAGGGATGTCGCCGCATCTACTGGGAAGGCAGCCACTGGCGTGCGATTAACGAGCGGCTGGACTTGCTAAAGAGGATAACGAGTAGGCAGGTCGGAAATGAACAGACGACCAGCGAATAGGCTAGAAGACGGCGAGCTTGAAAAGTTGTATGAAAAGCAGAGAAGGATAGCCGCCCGTGCGGTGCTCAGGGACGAATTTCAAGGTCCGGAGCTCGTTGCGGGTGCGGACTTGGCGTTCCTCGCCGCTGGCAACAGGAGCTTGGAGCTTGCAGTTGCGAGCATCGTCGTCCTTAAGTATTCGACGCTACGAGTCGTGGAGCGTGCGTGCGTCATCGAGTCGACCGATTTCCCTTACGTGCCGGGGCTGCTGGCATTCCGTGAAGCTCCGCTCATAATAAAGGCGTTCCAGCAGCTGGAGCATAAACCGGACGTGCTCTTTGTGGACGGCTGCGGCGTGAATCATCCGAGATTCGCAGGCCTGGCGACGCATGTTGGCGTGCTTCTTGACGTTGCGACCGTCGGTGTCGCAAAGAGCCTTTTGTGCGGCGATGCCAGAACGCCGACGGCTGAAGGCGAAGCATGCCCGTTACGCTACCGTGGCAAGCTCGTGGGCTTTCTCCTGAAAAGCAAAAAGGGTTGCAAGCCCATCGTTGTGGCGCCAGGGCATAAAATCTCGACGGAAACTGCATTACAGCTCGTGAAAAATTGTATAATGGGCTACAAGCTACCTGAGCCTACGAGATTAGCGCACATTTATGCAAATAAGGTTAAAAGGAAGTTGGTGCAGGATGGAAGTTTCGGCCCCAAATGCGATTCTCTCTACCGCACAGGTATCAGAAAAACTGAAACGTAAAAAATCATTTCCCCACCTGCAGCATTCTTTCTACGGCATTCCGGGCAGCTTCTGCGATCTCCTTCTGCACGACGACTACTGGTTTCTCACGCTCTAACGCCCTTAGCACTTTCGAAAGCGTGTGCATTTTCATCTGCGGACAGATCGCCGTCTCCGAAACTGCATGAAAGCACTTGCCCGGCGCCTCCTTCTTCAACCTGTGCAGCAGCCCCACCTCCGTCCCTATTAAATACTCGGTGGCTTCGTCCTGCTTGCAAAAACGCACCATCCCGCTCGTCGATGCTATGTGGTCGGCGGCGTCTTGCACCTCGGGCACGCACTCCGGGTGCACCACGAGCTTCGCCCTCGAGTGCTGACGGCGTGCCGCCTCCACGTCCTCGAGCGATATCTGATGGTGCGTCGGGCACAGCCCGTGCTCGGGCACCGTCACGATCCTTTTAGGGCTGCGCCGCCGCACGTAATAGGCGAGGTTCGCGTCCGGCCCGAAAATTACTGTCTCGGCGTCCATCGCGTTCACAACGGCGGGCGCATTCGCCGACGTGCAGACGCAGTCCGCGAGCGCCTTGCTTTCGGCGAGCGTGTTTATGTACAAGACGACGGCGGCGTCCGGGTGCTCGGCTCGTGCCTCCTTAAGCGTTGCTGTGAGGAGCATCTGCGCCATCGGGCAGACGGCGCCGATGTCCGGAATTAAAACCTTTTTGTCGGGGTTGAGCACGGCGGCGGTCTCAGCCATGAAGTCGACGCCGCAAAACACGATGACGTCCGCGTCCGTCTCCGCCGCTCGCCGCGCAAGCTCCAACGAATCGCCGACGAAATCCGCAACGTCCTGAACCTCCGCACGCTGATAATTGTGCGCCAAGATCACCGCATTTTTCTTAGCCTTCAGCCGCTCTATCTCATCCACAAGCTTCATCCTCTGAAATTTGCTCGCATCACTTTTATGCCTTAAGCTTTAGTTTCGTAAGCCTCACTAACCACTCACACTACACGTTTCCACCGCCGTAACTGCTTTTAAACCCGCTTAAAGCGACTAAGACCTCCGAAGTCGTGAACACGTCGTTATTTACTTCATCTATATACCCCAAACTCGGATGAACTAAGCGCCCGTAGTAGCCGCCACTCCAATAGCCCCCCTCCTGCTGCCTCCTAAGTAACCAATTCACCGCTTTGAGGACTGCGGAGCCGCCAACACCCGCCTCCAGCAAGCTCTGCAGGTAGAGGGCGGTCGCCAGCTCCTTAGAGGCTATGCTTATCGCAGACCAACTGCCGTCGGCGTTCTGTCGCCTCAAAGCATACGAAAGCGCCCTTTCCGAGAGCTCCTTCGCCTTTTGCTTCATTTCTGTGAGTAGTTCTTGTTTTTCCAGCATGGTGGCAACGCCGACGACGTTCCTGATAGCGTAAGCCTCTGTGTTGTAGAAGCAGCGAGAACGCCCCCAGCTCCCGTCCTTGCGTTGCGTTCGCTCTAAAAATTCCAAACCCCTTTCCAACACGGACTCTGGCGGGTTTCCTGTGAGTAAGGCTCTGAGGGCATATCCTGTAACCGAGGGGAAGTAATTGAGCTTGATGTTCACAATTTCCGGGTCTCCTAAATAGGGAAGTTCCCAGCCGCCGCACGCCTGTTGTTTTTGAACTAGAAAGTTATGCCCTCTTTGAATCTCTGGCGTTATTTTCCCCTCATACTTGTAGAGCGCCATCAGCGCCACAGGCGACGTCTCGATGCAATATAAGTCCTTCCGTTCCTTTATGTCAGCACGAGACGCTGGGAAGTTCTCGTAGAAGAAGCCGCCGCTCTCAAGCTGACTTTCCAGTAAGAATCGAACCGCCCGTTCCAATGCCTCAGACTCAACGCCGACTGTTGTGAGCGCCAAGGCTGCGTTCGCAGTGTTCCAGACTTCCCAAAGCCTCCCCCAAGAGCCATCTTTCCTTTGGATGCTCTCTAACCATTTTACTCCTCTCTCAATCGCCGCTTCCACTCTTTCAAGACTAACGGCGCTCTCGCCTTGCTGCCTACTGCCACCTCGCTGCAGCCTTCTGCGGAAACCCTCCCAGTAGTAACGGAGGTAGCCCAGCGCCTCATCCTTCGCACCGTGCGGCGTGTTGTTGTAAATCCACCAATACAAGATGTCAAAAGCCTTCATGCTCTTCCCCCTGAGTAGCCCGCGCGCTAGCGGCGAGCTATACCCCGATCACCCCAGCTCAATATTTTTGCGAACAAGTTAAAGTTGGTGAGGAGATGCAAGACGCTAACGGAGGGGAGGACGCCGCTGAGAATGTGTTGAGGCTCGCGGCACGAGGCACGGCAATCGCACTCGTCGGCGCCCTGCTCTTCACCGCCTTCGACTTTGTCGCAAGAGTCCTAATAGCGAGGAATGCCTCGCAGGCTGAATACGGGGCGTTCAGCATAGGATTTTCACTTTTAAATCTGCTTGCTATCACTGCATGTCTTGGGCTGCACGAGGGCGTGCCGAGATTCATTGCATTCTCCAGAGGGCGTGGCGAAAGACGTGAGGGCAGCATCATTCTCGCATCTTTGCAGCTTACGCTCACCGCAAGCGTTCTTTGCTCCCTTTTTTTCTTCCTCTTCGCCAAATCACTGGCGGAAGCGCTCCACTCCCCGCCGGCAATTCTCAGAATGTTCGCAACCGCAGTCCCGTTCGCAGTTATGGTTGAGATGCTTGTTGCATTTTTCAGAGGCTTCGACAGGGTTGAGGAGCGCTTTTATTTCAGGGACTTCCTGATGAGCATGCTGAAGGTCTCGCTGGTCGCCGCAGCTGCCGCACTCGGGCTTTTCTGGATGGTTGCCGCTTATTTATTAGCAATTGTCTTGGCGGCGCTTGCGTTCTCAGCGTATGCCGTGCGGAAATTACGTGTCTTGGTTCGAGAGCGGCGTGGCGTTTGGGCGGGCGAGCGTGAGGGGCGTGCAAGCAGTGTAAAACGTGAGCTACTGCGATTCTCCTTGCCGCTACTCGTAGCAAGCATTGCAGGCATTGCGATTCTGCGGGCGGACACTTTGCTGCTTGGGTATTTACGAGCAGCAGAGGACGCTGGGCTTTACAATGCGGCGCACCCCTTGGCGCAGCTTCTGAAGATATTCCTTGACTCCATGGCGTTCATTTACGTGCCGATAGCGTCACAACTACTCTCAAAAAACCGAGTTCAGGAATTAAGGCAATATTACATCGTGCTGACGAAATGGGTTTTCCTAGCGACGTTCCCGCCCGCCATGTTTGTCCTTCTTTTCCCGGGAGCGGTGCTGAGCTTGATTTTTGGCAGCGGATACGCAGCCGCTGATGTCGCCCTCCGCATCCTCGTCGTCGGAATGCTGCTCCATGTCCTCCTTGGACCCAATGGCGCAACCCTCATCGCCATCGGTGGCACGCGCCTTTATATGCTTTACACCCTGGTGGGAGTCACCCTGAACCTCGCTCTCAACGTCGCCTTAATCCCCGAATTCGGCATTGTCGGTGCCGCCGTCGCCTCAACTTCAGCAGTCTGCGTGATAAATGCGCTAGTGTCAGCGCAAATCCTCCGCACGCACCACATACACTCGCTCGCAGCCAAATTCATGAAACCAGCGGCTACGTCAGCAGTTGCTACGTCTGTTCTTTTCCTGCTTTTCCGAAACGTCGGCGCCACGCCCCTGACGCTTTCACTCTTCTTATTTCTGTTTTACGTGATGTGCGGAATCTGCATGCTTGTTGTGGGCTTTGACGAGGATGACATGACCATACTTCTTGAACTAGCGGGAAA
>QMVQ01000059.1 GCA_003661185.1 Candidatus Alkanophagales archaeon
ATTTTATAGATAATATAATGCATGCGATTTAGCGACCTTGAAAGCTCTTACTTTTTGATCGTCACCCACTTGTCCTCATCTTCCCAGACGCGCACCATCACGACCTCGACGCCAAGCCTCTTCTGCTTGGCGAGCTGAGCGGCGTTCTCAAGGATGAAAATGGCGATGTTCTCGCTCGTCGGGTTCTCCAGAACTTCATTCAAATATTTATGGTCAAGAGCATCGAGGACGCCGCGCACGACACTTTTGAGCTGCGAGAAGTCGGCAACCATGCCGTTCTCTCTCTGCTCGCCCTCAAACATCACTTCCACCTTATATGTATGCCCGTGGAGCTCCTTGCATTTTCCCTCATGCCGAGGTAGCCTGTGCGCAGCACTAAATCTTGCCGTGACGCCAAGCTTAAACCTTTGCCGCACACCGCTCTGTAGCTCGTTGCCACGCATCCACTCTCACTCAATTAAAGTCAAACGAAGCCAAGTGCACTTTCGATGACTCCAAGCTCTATACCCGAAGTTTCGTCGCCAACGGCGTAGCCCTTGCTATTTGCGACGAGCGCAGCTCCGACGAACGGCGATCCGAAATTCACGCTCCCAACCTCCGCAGACAGTCCGAAAATCTCCTCAAGGAACTCAAGCTCTTCAGCACTTGCATCCTTGTGTGCCAAAATTCCTTTGTTCGTCGCAACCGCCGCCATCCCGACGTTCTTCACGCTTGCCACCGTTCCCCGATAAACACGCACCTTCAGGTTCCTCTTAAGAAAGTCAACGGCTCGCTCCGAAAGTTCCGGATGCACTAATGCAACTTCGTCGTTCATTAGGATTATAGCACCGACCGCACTAAGCTTGTCAGGAAGCCGCCACACTTCCAACCCTGTCTCCTTCCTCAGTGCTTCGACTTCCTCGTCCAAGGCATAAGGCGTCACTACAAGTCCCCGAGAGTTGCCGACAACAAACAGCCCCACCAAAATACTCTCTCCAACGAAAACTTTTACTGCCTTGGTCCTAAGGGCTTCCTCTAAGCCTCTTACAAGCTTTTCATTAACATAGGCGGGCAGGAACACGAAATCCTCGGTGCATGTCACAAAAACTCCTATATCTGGACTGCCATCAACGCTGAAAAGCCTCTTTACCCCCTTTTTTGCCATTACTTGCCTCACGTTTTCATTCCACGAGTGTTGCCCTCGCCACGCCGTCCTCAAGCCTCACTCTTACTCTTATCTTGTGCGGCGGCTTCTGGGCGCCACGCTCCCAAATCTTCTCGTTCACCGAGTTATCTAAAAGGACTATATCTGCCTTCGTGTGCCGCATCAGAAATTCACGCACCGCCTTCACCGCCTTCTCGCTCCTTCGCCATCTCGGCGCCTTCAAAAACTCTCGGCGTAACGGTATCGTGTATATTCGCTCTTCGCCTTCCCTCATACCACCACCTTAAAGCTTTAACTTCGTCCGTCTCCAGTGTCGCCGCTTCGGGTGCGTCATGACTTCCCTGCTCGTCCTGAGGATTACCCATGCCGGCACTCGCCTATTCTGCTTCAACGCTTTCGCAAGCTTCAGCTTCTTGCCCACCGTCTTTTTGCCCATTTCTCTCCTTTTAAAATTGAGGTTTAAAAATATTTAGATGATGACGGGCTCTGTGTATTCGCCGTAGAGCTCCCTAAGGACGTCCATGATTTCGCCGACCGTTGCGTAGGCTTTGATTGCCTCGAGGATGTAAGGCAGCGTGTTCTCGCCCTTGTCCGCTGCAGCTTTTAAGTTCTCAAGGCTCTCCCGCCAGCGGTGCTCGTCCCGCTCCTCCCGCACTTTTTTCAGCCGTGCAATCTGCCGCTCCTCAACCTCAGGTCCGATGTAGAGGATTTCAGGGACCTCAAGCTCCTCGGTTGCGAACTCGTTCACGCCCACAATGATTATATCCTTGCTCTCCACCCGCTTCTGATATTCGTAAGCAGAGTCTGCGATTTCCTTCTGGAAATAGCCTCTTTTTATGCCCTCAATGACGCCGTCAAGCACGCTACCGTCGCCCATCTCCTTTATCTTCTCAAAATACTCGTTCGCCTCCTTTTCTATCTGTGAGGTGAGCGCTTCGACATAGTAGGAGCCGCCGAGCGGGTCGACAACGTGCGTCACGCCGCTCTCGTGGGCGATGACCTGCTGCGTGCGCAGCGCAATCGTAACTGCTAGTTCCGTCGGCAAGCACAAAGCTTCGTCGTAAGAATTCGTATGCAACGACTGGCAGCCGCCCAAGACAGCGGCGAGCGCTTGGATTGTCGTCCTCACGATGTTCACGAGTGGCTGCTGGGCGGTCAGCGAGCAGCCGGCGTTCTGCACGTGGAACCTCAGCATCCACGACCTCGGGTTTTGCGCGCCAGCCTCCTCACGCATGTAGCGTGCCCAGATTCTTCTTGCCGCCCTGAATTTTGCAATCTCCTCGAAGAAGTCGTTGTGGCAGTTGAAGAAGAAGCTCAGGCGGGGAGCGAACTTATCCACAGGCAGGTTCCTGCGGATGCCCGCCTCGACATACGCCATGCCGTCTGCAAGTGTGAATGCAAGTTCCTGAACGGCGGTCGCCCCTGCTTCTCGAATGTGGTAGCCGCTTATCGAAATCGTGTTCCACTTCGGCACTTTGCCCCAGACCGAGCAGAACTCCATCGTGTCAACGATGAGATTCACCGATGGCTCTGGTGGGAAAATATATTCCTTTTGCGCAATGTATTCTTTCAAAATGTCGTTCTGGACGGTGCCGCCGATTTGCGTTGACGGCACGCCTTGCTTCTCCGCCACTGCTATATACATCGCAAGAAGGACGTTCGCCGGCGAGTTTATCGTCATCGATGTCGTCACCTCGCCCAGCGGGATGCCGTCGAAGATTATTTCCATGTCCTTGAGCGAGTCGACGGCGACACCACACTTCCCCACCTCGCCACGAGAAAGCGGATGATCGGAATCACGCCCCATGAGTGTCGGGAGGTCGAAAGCTACGCTCAAGCCAGTTTGTCCGTTCTCCAAGAGGTATTTGTAGCGCTCGTTGGTGTCTTCGGCGGTCCCGAAGCCCGCAAACTGCCGCATCGTGAACAGACGTCCTCGATACATCGTCGCATGTATGCCTCGGGTGAACGGGTATTCGCCGGGGAAGCCGATGTCCCGCAGATAATCAATGTCTGCAACATCTAACGGCGTGTAGAGCCTTTTTACTTCTCTACTCGATGTCGTGGACGTGAACTTCTTCTTGCGCTCCGATTTTGCTCTTAACGCCCCTCTGAGACACGTCTCTTCCCATGCCCGCAATTTCCTCTCTATTTCTTTTAAGTCCGTCTCGCTTAACACGACGCACCCCCTCGCTTAGCTCTTCTCATGTTAGACGCCGCCGCTTATAAAACTTCGGAGATGCAAGCGGCGGGTCTGATGCCTTAGCTACCCGGGGCGAAGAATATCCAAAAGTTCTTCAAGGCTCTTTATCACGAACGTTCCGCACCTTTCGTCTCGTCTGTCCAAGAAAAAGGCATTTATTCCCACTTTTCTCGGATTCAAGAAATCGAAGACCCAGTGGTCGCCGACGTGCACGACCTCCTGCGGCTTGACCTTTAAAATTTCGCAGACTCTCAAGTAGAAGCCGTTAGATTTTTTCACCTGCCTGAAGTCTGAAACTGCCGAGAATATTCTTGAAAAGTAATGCTTCACGTCGGCTATCTGCACATTTATGAACTCTCTTGCGGCGTTCGAACACACAATCAGCTCATAGCCAGCTGCGCTAAGCTCCTGAAGCACGCCCTCGACCTCCGGATACACCCGTATCTCATGCTTAAACCTCTCAAAAATCTTCTCGTAGCTCACATCCAACTGGAAACGCCGCAGCCAGTAATCTATGAGATACCACTCTATCGAGTTCTCTCCTACCTCCTCATACGCACTCATCACCATTTTAAGGGCGTCCTCAAAGCTCGTATCATGCGTCTCTGCGTAGATTTCTGGAATGCCCCGCAGCCACACTGCGTCCACGAACTTCTTGTCGGTCAAAGTGCCGTCAACGTCGAACGACACGACACGCACGCCCCTGAGCCGCTCATGCATAGCCGTCTCTCCTAAGCGTCTAACTCCGACACACTCGTACAAAGTTCTCCAAAACCCTCAATCCCTTCCTCCCAGACTTCTCGGGGTGGAACTGCGTTGCGTAGACGTTCTTCTCTTGAATCACCGCCACGACGGTGCCACCGTAGTCGGTGACTGCGACGACGCACCGCGCATCCTCAGGAATACAGTGGTAGGAGTGGACAAAGTAAAAATAGTCCCCATCTTTTATCCCGCCCAAGATTGGCGTCTCTTTCAAAATACGTAGCGAGTTCCAGCCCATGTGCGGCGTCGTCACGTCGCTTGGCAACCGCACCACGCTCCCCTTCAGCACGGAAAGACCGTGACCGCCGCTTTCCTCGCTGCTTTCGAAGAACATTTGCATGCCGAGGCAAATCCCAAGCACGGGCGTCCCCGAGCGCAGCATCTCAAAGAATACGTCTTCAAAAACTTTGAAATTTTTAACACCGTCGCCGAAGGCGCCAACTCCCGGAATAACAATGCCGTCTGCCTCTCTAAGTCTTGCGACTGCGGAGCCGTCCACGAGCACGGGCTCGCCGCCAGCCTTTTTGATGCCGTTGTATATGCTGAAAAGGTTACCCATCTTGTAATCTATTATTGCTATCATATTTCTCATCGCCACTGATGACTTTCTGCGGTTAAGGCTTTTCGGTCTCGCTTCGTCCCGTAGATGCCCTCGACGTGGATAACTAAGATTAATAATGATAATAAATCCGAGGTGGTATGATGAACTTCGAGCTTACTGATGAACAGAAAGAGGTGAAGAACGCCGCTCGTGAGTTTGCGGAGAAGGAGTTTTCGAGGGAGCTTGCGCTCGAGTGTGAGGAGCAAGGGCGTTTCCCGCACGGGCTTTGGAAGAAGGCAGCGGACCTCGGCTTCATCGGCATAAACATACCTGAGGAATACGGCGGGCAGGGCATGGGGCTTCTTGAGAAGGTTCTCGTGCTGGAGGAGTTTTTCAGGGCAGACCCCAGCCTCGGCTTCATATATATTACGACGTTCGGCTCGGAGCTAATCCTGAACAACGGAACCGAGGAGCAAAAGAAAAAATACATTACGCCCATCGCACGAGGCGAGGCGATGATGGGCATGGCGGTCACTGAGCCCGAGCACGGCTCTGATATCCTAAAGCTCGACACAGTCGCCGTTAAAGATGGTGACGAGTGGGTGATTAACGGCACGAAAACGTTTATTTCGAACGGACCCGTAGCCGATTGGCTCGTGGTCGTGTGCCAGACCGACCCCGAAGCGAAGCCTCCTTATCGAGGGCAAAGCATGTTCATCGTAGAGACAAACTGTGATGGCTTCGAGGCTGTGGAGCTTAAGGGCAAGATGGGCATGCACCTCATAAAAACCAGCGAACTTTATTTTAACGATGTGAGAGTGCCTGCGGAGAACTTGCTTGGCGAAGAAAACAAGGGTTTCTACCAGCTGCTCGGCATGCTTAATGAGACGAGGACGGGCTTGGCGGCGAGGTGCATCGGCATCGCCCAAGGCGCCTTAGAGCGTTCCGTCAGATACGCGCGGCAAAGGAAGCAGTTCGGACGCCCGATCATAGAGTTCCAAGCGATACAGCACAAGCTTGCGGAGATGGCAACGAAAGTCGAGGCGGCTCGCCTCCTGACATATCAGGCAGCGTGGTTCTTCGACCAAGGGAAGCCCGACCCCATGCTGACGTCAATGGCTAAGTATTATGCATCGAGAACCGCAGTTGAAGTGAGCAACGATGCAATCCAAGTGCACGGCGGCTACGGCTACTTCGCAGAATACGACGTCGAGCGCTGCTTCCGCAATGCAAGAATCGCAGAAATCACCGAAGGAACCTCAGAAATCCAGAAAAACACGATTGCTTCGATGCTTAAGAAGAGAATACGTTAGCGGTCTGATGTCGACGGCGTAGCTCCTTATCTGAAAACTTCGACCCAGCCCAGAACTTCAGCTCAATTTAAAAAACTTTTTTGCAGCTTCGAGCAGGACGCCGTCGCCGTTAATGGCTGCCTCCTTTAACGATGCTGTCGTGTTTGCGAGGAGCTTGTAAACGAGGGAATGTGTCAACCCCTCTATTATTTCCCTGTATTTTTGCTCTTGTGAAGGTGAGTTTCCTACGGTGCACAGCTTTTTCAAAGCCTTCTCAGCTTCTTGCGTCCTTATCTCCTCAGCAAGCCTATAAATATGCTTCAGCAGCCTCTCAGCTTCCCTCTTCCGGTATTCCTCCTCCAAAAGCTCCAACTCTCTCTTTATTATCGCTTCGACCCTCGGCACCTCTTGCAGTCTCATCTTCAAGTTCTGCTCGCTCACGCCCCGCAGGGCATCAATGTTGTAAAGCTCGACGTTTTCGATGAGCGAGACACTTTCCTCCACGTCTCTTGGGTTTGCTATGTCTATGATGATGAGCTTCTTTCCCCCCCTCCGTGACATCGCTTTTCTCACCATCTCCTCTTTTATGACGGTGTGCGGGGCGCCTGTTGCGCTTATGACGACGTTTGCGACCTCCAAATACTTTTCAATATCGTCAAACCTGACGGCGTAGCCGCCAAGTTCCGCAGCGAGCGCTTCTGCTCTTGAGAACGTCCTGTTCGCAACGTATATTGCGCTCAGAGCCTCCTCCGACAGCGCCTTTGCCACAAGCGTCCCCATCTCGCCGGCGCCGACCACGAGGATGTCCCGTCCGTGTAAATCGCCGAGGACGTCCTTCGCAAGCTCGACCGCCGCCGAGCCTATGGAGATGGCGCCCTCGTTGATCTTTGTCTCGGAGCGCACCCTCTTGCCGGTGCGTATCGCTCGGTTGAACGCTACGCTCAGCGTCTCGCCGACAGTCCCCGCAGCCCTCGCCTCCTCGAAGCACTGCCTCACCTGCCCTAATATCTGGTCTTCCCCCACAATCATGGCTTCCAGCCCAGCAGCGACTCTCAACAAGTGCTCAGCGGCACCTCGCCCCTCCTTTATCTCTGTCTTCTGGCGGACGCTCGTGACAGCTGCAAGCCTTTCAAGAGCGTTTTTGCATTTTGGGCCGGCGGCGTAGATTTCGAGACGGTTGCAGGTGTGCAGCACGACGCACTCCTCTACACCGTCAAACGCCGCAAAATAACGACAAAGCCGTTGCAGGACGCTTGCGTCCTCACCACTTGTCTCTTTTTCTGCGAGAGCCCGCAAGTTGAAGAAGGCTGTTTCTATCTCAGGAAGCGTCGCTCTTTTGTGCGTTATGAGCAGGCACGCCAGCTCCATCATACGCTTCACGCTATCCGATGTAAGAAAATTCCTCCTTTTTCCTCTCAGTTTTCAGCCTTTCAGCCATATATCTCTCAAACTCCTCATCAAGCTTATCACTCTCAGCTTTTATCTCTTTTAAATCCAGCTCTATGCCTATTATTTCAACAAGCTTCTCTAAGACGACTTTTGCGCCCTTGGGGTCGGGGTATGCGCCGTGCGTCTCGCCGAGCAAGCAAATTACCTCGAAGCCACGCTCCTTGCCGAGCCCGAGGAGGACGCCGGTGATGCCGAAGACGTTGCCACTGCTCCCCACTTTTAAGCCGTATCTTCGCATCTCTTCGACGAGTTCGTCGCTCGTCGCAATGACGTAGACGCCCGGATTCTTCAAATACCGCCCGGTCGTGTAACCGCCGAGCGTGAAAATCCTCGAAACTGAAAACTCGGCGCACAAGTCCAAAAGCGTATCCGCATATTTGTAATAGTTCTCGGGGCGATAGCCTTGGTAGTAGCCCGTCAGGATTATCAAATTGCTCTTTTCGTCATAGAAAAGCTCATCTTTTAGGAGCTCAGCGACGCCCTGCTCGTATTTTACGCCCGGGATGAGGAGCGGCGGCATCGCAAAAAACTGCGAATATACGTCGGCGAGCTTCTTCCCGTGCAGCTTTCTTATCAGATACTCAGCGGCGAGCCTCCCGACATCGCCCACGCCGCTCAGCCCTTCTATGAAAATCGGGTTTTTGAGGCGAGGCTTCTTAGTCCTGTATTTTATTACGGTTTCTTCCATTACTTTGTTTTTTGAATCGAATTGACTAAAATTTGACGGGCATGGGCTTGGCATGACTAGTGCAACGTAACCCCGGGCGGATAGGCGAAACATCATATTTTATCGTCCGGGATTCCAGTTGGTGATAAAGTGTTGTTCAAGGACGTCAGGGAGCGTCAGAGGGGGCATCTAAAGCTGGAGACAGATGGAAAGATATCTCATGCCCTACGGAGGAGCTTGAGAGAGTTGGAAATCGTGGGCGGGAGGGACGCCGTCCGCTCATCGGGGTGGCTGTAAGACCGCACCCGCATCGGGCTGGAAAACTGGCATAAAGAAAGCCGCTCCAGCCCATCGAGACAAAAATAACTACGGATACATAAAACTTCCCCCATCATTTAAACCATAAGC
>QMVQ01000060.1 GCA_003661185.1 Candidatus Alkanophagales archaeon
AGAGCCTTGACAACTACCCTTTCCACTCTCAGCACCCGTGTTAAGGTAGTTAAACATATAAATAATTTCCGCCAATTCCTCCCATGGTTAAAACCATGGGCTTCCTTGGCGGTGGGAGTGTGAGAATTCTACCAAGGTGTAAGGATTTGTGGTTTGAAATTGAGCACGTTTATGAAGTTGAGCCAGAAAAAGTGGATTTAGGCAACAAGTATTTATCGATTGACTTAGGCTTAGACAACTTTGCTACTTGCATTTCCACCAGCGGGACTCCCTTCATCATCGAAGGGAGGGGTTTGAAATCTTTTAATCGCTGGTGGAATAAGGAGAAGGTGCCGGGGATAACGGGAGAATAGATGATTATCGTATGAAGGCTCTGGTAAAGGGGTATATTCCTTTTACGTAGCTATTAATATGGGGCTTGACGAATTTAATGTCATTGAAGGGGTCAATCATAGCTTCCGTCCATAGTTGTAGGGGGTTCGAATGACTGAAGCTGCTGGAGTCACAGGGGCGGTCGCCGTCGTCGGCGGCGGGATTGCAGGAATTCAAGCGGCGCTCGACCTTGCGGAGCAGGGCTTCAAGGTTTACTTGCTGGAGGAAAAGCCTTCCATCGGCGGGCACATGGCGCAGTTAGACAAGACGTTCCCGACGCTCGACTGCTCGATTTGCATCGAAGCTCCGAAAATGGTGGAGGCAGCACGCCACCCTAACATTGAGATTTTAACCGGCTGCGAACCTCTCTCGCTGGAGGGCACCCCCGGAAACTTCAAGCTCAAAGTGCTGAAGCGGGCACGCCTCGTCGCCGAGGACAAATGCAGGGGCTGCGGGAGCTGCGCCGAAGCCTGTAGGATGCGCTCTAAGCTCTCTAACGAATTTGATGAGGGGCGAAGCAAGCGCTCTGCCATTTATCTTTACTTCGCACAAGCTGTGCCGATGATCGCCGCCGTGGACCCGGATGCATGTCTTTACGTGCGCAAAGGCATCTGTGGGAAGGTCACGAGGCGTTATTTAAAGAAGTTTTGGGAGATGCGGGGTGTGCCGCTCGATATTGATGAGCGGGAAGCGTTGCCAGCTTGCGAGACGGCGTGTGAGGCGGAAGCTATTGATTTTTCGCAAAAAGACGAAATTTTGGAGCTGAACGTCGGCGCCGTAATTCTGGCGACCGGTTACGAGCTTTTCGACCCTTCGTCGCTTTCAGAATACGGCTACGGAAGGTATGCGAACGTCGTGACCGCCATGGAATTCGAGCGGATGATATGCGCCTCAGGACCGTTCGCAGGGCATCTTGTCAGACCTTCTGACGGGCGTGAGCCGAAAAGCGTCGCTTTTATTCAGTGCGTCGGCTCTCGTGACGTGAAACACGCAAGATACTGCTCGGCGGTCTGCTGCATGTTCGCGGTGAAGGAGGCAATCCTCCTGAAGGAACACTACCCCAACGCGGAGGTTTATATTTTCTACGTTGACCTACGGGCGTTTGGGAAGGGGTTTGAGGAGTTTGTGCGGCGTGCTGCCGCCAATTACGGGATAAATTTCGTGCGGGCACGCCCCGGTGAGCTTGAGGAGGACGCTGAGCGCAACATCGTTATCTGGTATGAGGACACGGCGAAAGGCGAGCTCCGACGCCTGAAAGTAGATTTGGCGGTGTTGTGCACGGCGTTGCTCCCCCACTCCGTCAAACTCAAGCTTGAGACCGATGAGGATGGCTTCGTGCGCACGCCTCCGCTTTCGCCTGTGGAGACGTCCACCGAGGGCGTCTACGTCTGCGGCTTCGCCTCAGGTCCGAAGGACATACCAGAAAGCGTCGCTCAAGCCTCTGCAGCAGCGGCGAAGGCGGCAGCACGGCTCAGCGCAGCAAGAGGCTCTCTTGTTACCGAAAAAGAGTTGCCGCCAGAAGTTGACATTTCAGGGAAGCCTCCAAGAATCGGCGTTTTCATCTGCCACTGCGGCACGAATATTGCTGGCGTTTTGGACGTGAAGGCGCTTGCGGAATATGTTAAAAAGCTGCCGGGCGTAGTCTTCACGAACGTGAGCGTTTATACATGCTCGCATGAGACGAACGAGCTAATTAAGAAGGCGATAGATGAGCACGATTTGAACAGGGTGGTCGTGGCGGCGTGCACGCCGAGGACGCACGAGCCACTTTTTCAGAACACTCTTACGGAAGCCGGTCTGAATCCCTACCTTTTCGAGTTCGTAAACATTCGAGAGCAGTGCTCGTGGACACATGCGAGGACGCCTGAAGAAGCTACTGAGAAGGCGAAAGACTTAATAAGGATGGGCGTGGCGAAGGCGAGGCTTTTAAAGCCACTGAGGCGTGGGAAGGTTCCGGTGACGCCTGTCGCTCTTGTTATCGGCGGGGGCGTCGCTGGGATGACGGCGGCGCTCGACATTGCAGAACAAGGCTTCAGAGTTTTCCTCGTGGAGAAAGAAGGTGAGCTTGGTGGTATGCTCCGCCGAATATCCGAGCTTCATGACGGCACGGAGCCTTCTGCGATCTTGGATGAGCTGGTGCAGAAGGTGGAAAGGCACGAGCGCATAGAAGTGCTTAAGAGGGCTGAGGTCGAGAGCGTGCAGGGCTTTGTTGGGAATTTCGAGGTCTGCGTGCGTGTCAGCTCGCAGCCGCGCCGTGATTTAAGAGTCGGCGTCATTGTGATTGCAACGGGCGCCGAGCTCCTCAAACCGCACGGCTACTGCCGTTATGGCGAAGATGAGCAGGTAATGACGCAGCTTGAGTTTGAAAAAATCTTAGCTGACGCTAAGCAAGGCGGCGAGAGCGATGCAGCGAGGCTCAAAGGCAAAACGGTCGTGATGATACAGTGCGTCGGTGCCCGCAACGACGAGCGTCCGTACTGCGGGCGGATTTGCTGCGTTGTCGCCGTGAAGAACGCTATTCGTGCGAGGCAGCTCGGCGCTAAAGTTTACGTGCTCTATAAGGACATGAGAACATACGGAAAGCTTGAGAACCTTTACTTGAGGGCGAAAGAGCTGGGCGTCGTCTTCATAAGATGCGAGGGTGAACCAACTTTTGATGGCGGCGCTCTAAAGGGTTATAACACGCTGTTCCGTCGAGACTTCGAGCTTAAGCCCGACTTCCTCGTGCTGAGCACGCCACTCGTGCCGTGTGAAACGAACGAGAGACTTTCTGAGATGCTAAGGGTGCCGCTGGACAGCAACGGCTTCTTCCTCGAGGCACACATGAAACTAAGACCGGTGGACTTTGCGACTGACGGTATTTTCCTCTGTGGCACCGCCCACTCCCCAAAGCTAGTTGAAGAATGCATTTCACAGGCGTCGGCGGCGGCTGCTCGCGCTTGTATAATCTTGTCTAAGGAGGAGATCGAAACTGAGGGCATTGTCGCAAGGGTGGATGTTTCAAAATGTGTCGGCTGCGGGCTTTGCGTTGCGCAGTGCGCATACGGTGCGATTTCGCTCGAGGGGGGAAAGGCGAAGCTCGTGGAGGCGCTCTGCAAGGGCTGCGGGACGTGCGTCGCCGCCTGCCCTACCGGCGCTCTCGAGCAAGGACGCTTTGAAAATGCGGAGATTGCGGCGCAGGTAAAAGGCTTGTTCGAATTACACGGAAGCTAACCGACACGTGGATGTGGTGAAATTGCACGCGTGGGGAGAGCGGAATAGACAGAAAGAGTATTATGAGGATTACTGGGAGAGGGGAGGAGTAATACAAGGTCCCCAGTTAGAGGATAAGAGAGCATTTATAAAGGAGCATGTGGGTAGGGGTAAGAAGGTATTGGACGTGGGCTGTGGGGATGGTTATGTTTCTTCCATCTTGGTTGGCGACAATGAAGTATTCGGATTGGATATAGCAGAGTCAGCGATAGAGGAGGCGAGGAGAAGAGGCATCAAAGCCGTCGTTTCAAATTTAGAAAGTATACCCTTTCCAGATAAGAGTTTTGACGTGATCCTGGCGCTTGATATATTAGAGCATCTTTTTGACCCAATTCGTGTATTAAGAGAGGCAGGGCGGGTGTTGAAAGATGATGGTATTTTATTAGTTTCAGTTCCAAATGCCGCTAACATTTATAGCAGGATAATATTCCTCCTCACGGGAGAGTTGATGGATGCGGCAGAAATAAGCGAGAGAAGGACGCCAGAATTCTTGTTTTCCGAACACATTAGGTTCTTCTCTGCGAATAAGATAAGAAAGGTATTACAATTGACAGGGTTTAAAACAACAACATTCCGCCCCTATCTCCAACCTTACTTTGTCAACCCGCCATATACGAGGTTTAATTGGCTGCTAAGGGTTGTCCATCTGCTAAAACTCCCAAAAGTATTTCCTTCTCTGTTTTCGACATGGTTTTTGTTATGTGCAAAGAAATACTCGTAATGAATTTTGGAGCCGACGTGCGAGACCCTTAAAATAGAAAATGTTCCAAGCATATCTTAGGGGGGTTTTATGGGGGAAGTAAGTGTTATAGAGGAAGAGGAGGTAAGGTTTGAGAAGCCGGTAGTGGTGGAGGGTTTGCCGGACGTCGGATTGGTCGGCACGATTGCCGTTTCATACCTCGTGGATAAGCTTGAATTCAGAGAAATAGGCTACGTGGAGTCCGAACTTTTCCCGCCGCTGATGGTGATCCACGACGGCGAGCTGAAGAGCCCTGTCAGGATATACGGGAGCGATGAGGGCGTTCTTGCAATTCTATCCGAAGTTGCAATCCCACCCGCCGCCGTTTATCCTCTGACGAGGGCACTGACCGACTGGTTCAAAGAGAGGGACGTTGGGTTCGTTGTTTCAATCACGGGGCTGCCGGCGCCGAACCGTCTTGAGATCGAGGAGCCGGAGGTCGTTGGCGTCGGGAACTGCGAGGATGCGGTCACGAGGCTGAAGGAGAAAGGCGTAGAGCTGATGCTTGAGGGCTTCATTGTCGGAACTTACGCCGTGCTTCTCAAGGAATGTCAGAAGCGAGGCGTGCCCGCGGTCTCGCTGCTTGCGCAGTGCTTTCCTGTCTATCCAGACCCCGGAGCGGCAGCAGCTGCCCTCCGCACGCTGGAGAGGATGACAGGGCTTGAAATAGAGCTGGGAGAGCTTCTGGAGAGGGCGGAAGAGATAAAGCTGAAGGCGAGGGATCTGATGCGGCAGACGAGCACGTCGCTTGCGGAAATGCAAAAGAACATGGAGCAAGACCTTCCAATCATGTATAGATAAATTTAAGTCATGTCTAAGCCATAAAAATACTATTAGGAGAGGGAGCATGCTTAAGAAGGATATATGGGCGATGTGGAGGCATGATGGCTGCCTGGAACCGCTTTATGAGATGGAAAATCGGGAGAACGAAATCGTGGTGACCATAGACCTGCCCTATGTGCGCAAGGACGATATAAAAGTCTATGTTACCGAGAACATGCTTGAGGTCTCTGCGGAGATGCGGAGTGCAGTTTCTTGGGAACGCTGGGGCTCCATCCAACGAAGAATAACCTTCAGCCGCTTCAAGAAGCAAATCCATCTCCCAGAAAAGGTAAATCCCGACGAGGTGTCTGCTACCTTCAAAAACGGGGTCCTCAGAATCACTCTCCCTAAAGTGCGGCGGCATGTCCCTATAAAAGTGGAGTAATCCTAACCGCTGGCTGTTCCCAACCATCCATAGCCACGTTAGCTTGCGCCCACGAACTTCGGTCTTTTTGAGAGTCGCTGTGGCAGCGGCAAGACTCGGAACGGGAAGCCCTCCGTTTCCCTTTTCATTCGTTCTTTTAGCTCTTCAGCTGTTATTCCTATACGTTTCTGTTCCTTCATGCTCGATTCTTCACGAACTGTTACCGTGAGGATGTTGTTTTCAAGTTCCTTGTCGCCGACGACCGCCACGTATGGAACCCACTCCCGTCCGGCGTCCCGTATCTTCCTCGAAACGGTTTCGTCCCTATCGTCCAAGTCCGCACGGACGCCCTCAAAGCCCTTTAAAATGTTCTCAGCGAAGCCGACGTGCCTATCCGCCACGGGTATGATACGGAGCTGTGTCGGTGAGAGCCAGAGCGGAAGCGTTGGTAACCGACCTTCGTTCTCCATCTTCATATACGCCTTTTCAAGGAGAGCGTAAACGCAACGCTCCAGTGCACCGCTTGGTGAGCAGTGCAGGATTATCGGGAATTTCTTCTCGCCGTTAGCATCCACGTATGTAATGTTGTAGCGTTTGGCGTTCTCCACGTCTATCTGCACGGTGCTCAGCGCCGAAGCCTTGCTCAAGGCGTCCACGAAGTTGAATTCGAACTTCAGCACGAAGTAGAAGAAGCGGCGCTCCCAGATTTCCACCAGGACGGGCTTGTTCACCATCGAGACGAGACTCTCGATGAGGTCTTTATGCGCATCATAAAAGTCCTTAGTGAAGCGGATCGCAACCTCGTAATCGCTCGTGTTGAAGCCTATGCCTCGGAGAACATTCATACAGAGACGGAACTGCGAACGGAACTCTTCAACCGCCTGCTCCATGTCTTTGCAGAGCGTGTGCATGTCCGGCATCGTGAAGTTGCGGAGGCGGCGGAGCCCAACCAGCTCACCACGCTTCTCCAGCCTGAAGCTCGATGCTATCTCAAACATCCGCAGAGGAAGATGCCTGTATGAGATTTCCATATCCTTGCCCATCATAAACTGCCCGAAGCACGCCGCAAACCTCAAAAACAAGCTATGGTTCTCCTCTGGGAGCTTGCTGACGGAGTATTGTCGTGCTGGAAACCTATCGAGGTAACTCCGCAGCGTCGGATGGTCCATGGAATACATGAGCGGCGTTTCTACCCGCATCGCTCCGCATTCTTCGAGCGCTTGCGAGACATAGCTCTTTATGAGCTCTTTTATGAGCGTGCCCTTCGGGTAGAACCGCAGGTTTCCGGGGTCTGACGAAGGTTCGTAGTCGGCGATTTCGAGACGCCGCATCAACTCGACATGCGGCGGCATCCTGTCAACGACACGGCTGCGTGCCGCCTCGTATTCGTAGAACTTGCGTAGGTTTTCAAGCCCTAAGAAGTCGAAGCTCTGCGGCTCGTGGAGCGTGCCATCACAGTCCATAATATAAAAACGAGATTCACCACGCTCCTCCGCTCTCAGAGCGGCGGATTCATGCCGCCCCCTGATTCTTCTTGAAAGTTCCGAGAGTGGATGCCCTTTGCAGCGGAGCGTGAACGCTTTATACCAGCCGAACGGCGCCCTGTGCACTTCAAATTCATAGTTTTTGAGACGCTCCTCCAACGCTTTTAGAAGGTTAACGCTGAGTTCCGGCGCCGCCAGATTCGAGCTCAAGTGAGCATAAGGATATATCAAAATGTTTTTTGCGTGCACGGTGCGTGCGACACCGAGGGTCTCTTGAGCTGCTTGTTCAACGACGGCGTCATCGTCGCCGCTCTCCACAGCAACGAGCACCGCAAGAACCTCCTCGACACGCCTTCGCTTCCTCTCATCCTCGATGTCCTCAGCGACCTTCGTCCGCTCCTTAGCTTCGTATTCCATGAAGTCTGCGTGTATCAGGAGTAGCTGCATATCCTCACACCTCCCCGCAAGGAAGCTCTTTAGAGCTGGGAGGAATTGCGGTATACATGATGCGCTGGTTGAACAGCCTTATGCAATCCTCTGGTTTTGCATTTTGCGTAAAGCGTTTGTTGTCCACGTCGAAAGTGTGTAGGGAGATTGTTCTTCTGTGCTCAAGATAACCGCCTACTCTTGCCAGTTTGCCTCTCCACAACACTACATCCCCCTTCTTGAAACTTAAGCTCATGCTTCCACCTTCTCTCCTCCTTATTCCTCCCTTCTCAAACTGGAATTTATGGAGTTGCCTTCTCGGATATTGATACCGTTTCCAGACGAAGAAGGACGGCACTTTTAATTTTTTCAGCCCTATTTCGTTTGCCGAAATAACCAACGCATCTATGGCATGTGAATTTATAGAGCGCTCTCTTTTATCTCTTGCTTTTTTGGCGTTGTATTTCTCTCTGAGCCTCGCTGTTTCTGAACCTTCTACGAGTTCCAACTCTCCAAACCAAGCTCGTAGCGTGTTATACACTTTGGTCTTCCCTATTTCAACGGTGGAGAAGTGCCTGCCCCCCCTCTTGTGATAGTGGTCGAATCTGACATCCTCCACTACTGCTTTGCTAATTGGGTAAATTTTTCTTAGCTCTTCTACAACTTTCAGTCGAAAATCAACCTTTGCCTTCTGCGAAGGCGCAATCCATCCTTCCTTGCGTTTGCGATTGTTGAACCTACAGGGGCGCCTTCTGCACTTCCTGTATCTGCGGAATCTTCTCTGCCGCCTTCTTTGTTCCATCTTTTTAGCTATGCCTTTTGGAAGTTCAAGCATTCCTGTTTGCAACACTTCTTTCTTGGACACTACCGCAACGCCATCAAACCTTGAGCCCGGGTCTAATCCCAGCACTACATCCTGCGCTTCATCCCCCGCAGCCACGGTGAGCTG